>JAEUSA010000077.1 GCA_016788945.1 Leptospiraceae bacterium | reverse complement strand
TAGCATTCTTCTTTTCCCAGGCCTGTTTTACGACGCTGCCCATGTCTGACGGCCATGAGTTGCGCGGCCAGCAATCTGTTCTTAAATGGCTTTCTGTTGAACCGCTGTGGGAAGTTTTTCCCGTAGATTACAACAGAACTGTCAAACCCGCGCGCTTATCGCTACAGCTCAATGCAAACAGCACGCAAGCCTCGTATGCTCTCAAGATGCTGCGCAATGTCGGTAATATAAACGACGCCCTTGGTACGCCTCTGCGCGAAAAACACCGCACGACCAAGCAGATAACACTGCAATCGGCGACTTATCAAGAGACCGGCAAAGGGGGTGTCATCGTCGATGCGGCAGATATGCAGTCAGAAACGGATTATTCGGGAACTGTGCGCCTAACGCAGCAGAATGGCATATTCAGCGGCAATCTCGAAGAAAAGAGCCGCCTAAAAGCTACCGTTGCTTTTATGAATATGAAAGGCCATATTACGGGAAAAACGCAGGGTGATTTCCTCGCGATCCGCAACATCGATACCGATGCGGTTATCGGCGTGAATATTCCTGCGCTTCCAATCTTTCCAAACCGCACACTGCACACGGGCGACCAATGGGAAATATCAGGCTACACGGAGCAAAAAACCGTCTATACTTATACATCCGGCACGCCTCCCGCGTCTCTTTCATCGGCGACCTTACTATTGCTGACTTATCAGTTTCACGGTGAAACCGAATGGCAGGGCAGACAATGCGCATATATTGAGTTCTATGGTGAATCGTATGAAATGAAGGATTTAGGCGGCAAAAGTTCGCTGGCGGCGCTCAAGGGCGTCGCAAAAACTCTGAGCAAGTCTTCGATGAGCGAAATCAAATCTTACCTGACACGGCGCGAATACAATACGCCATCCGTACTACAGGGTTCCTTTCAAGCGAGCGCAAAAATGGCAGGTTATAGTCTAATCGATCTGAAAACAAAAAAGGTAGTTCTTTCGAAAATGGGCAAAGAGGGATTAACCGGCGGCGGCAGCAGTACCGGTCTCACCGGTGGAACAGGAAAGGGTATATTTCGTGAACAATGGATTCTTGAGGAGCAACAATAAATGAAAAAATCAGGTCTCATCGCGTTGCTGGTGCTGATATGGCAAACTGCAATCACGGCCGCACCCAAAAAGACGGTGCTTATCGTACCGGACTGCATTACCACTGGAATCAATCTTTCGACGGCACAAGCCTGCAGTTCTTTCGTGAGAACAATAATGCTAAAAGATGGACGCTTCTCGGTCGTCGAACGCAAATACATGCTGTCGATACTGCAAGAACACCAGTTGCAGATGACCGGCCTCACCGATGCCTCAAACCGTAAAATGCTCGGTAAGATACTGGCGGCAGATAAGTTTTTCGTCGCATTCGTCAACCGTGTCGGTGGCATATCGATGGTCGAAGCGGAGGAGTCATTTCTGGTCAAACTGGAATTCATCGACCTCGAAACCGGTGAAATCGAAATCGGTGAAGCGGAGACAGTAGCCGGTGTTGCGAACATTCTACCGACTGTGGAAAAGCTGGCGAAAAAAGTTCAGTTAAACCTTCCGGTTTTTTCGAGCATTCTTGCCGTCAACGACGGGCGCATCTATCTCTCTTCAGGCCTCAAACAGGGGATCAAAGAAGGTTTCAAATATAAAGTACGTGCGCAGACAAAAATTATAAAGAACCAGCAAGGCAAAATTGTCTTTCGAAAGAAAGAGGTTATCGGTTCGCTCAAAATGACCGCTGTAAACGCAGACGATGCAGAAGGCGATTTTTCTGCGACGGGAGATTTCAAACCTGTCGAAAAAACAGAGATTGAATTGCTCCGGTTAGAAAACTAATGGTCCCAACGCTGAAAAAAATTCTCTGCTCATTGTGTATTTTTTCACTCACGCCAATGCAACTATGGAGTAACGATGAGTTGAAATTCAGCCATAAAATCGAATCCCAGAGTTTTATTGGTCGCTCGTTCATTATGGGCCTCGGCTACATGCAACAAGCCTATCGCATCAACGGCAATCTGGACGGCAATACGGGTTATCCGACATACCGTTACCAATCACGACCTGCAGAGATCGATATAAAGACTGAACACATACTTCTGCAGTACGCGGGTCTCGGCCCTGCCACTTACCATAATTTCTGGCTGGGATTTGCCACTGTAATGGGCTATGGATTCAGGACAGCTGGCAATTCAGCACAATCTATCTACCCGGTGAGACTCAATTCGATCTACCTCTCGCATCAGCAGATGATTGGATATTATTTCTATGACATTCGCATATATACAATGCTGGGATTTACCTCTGATTGGTTGGCCACGGCCGAAATGAAAAGCGGAGACGAAAGGCTCGAGAACGTCGGTGCCGATGGCATATTTGTTCACAGCGGCGGCGGTATCTATTACCGGGTAGGCCCCATCGTTCTTAATACCGAACTTCGTATTCCTGTGTGGAGGTTGCACACCAACCGGCAAACCCCTCTCCATTTCCTTTTTTCAATTTCGTATGCTCTCTTTGGATAACCGGCTGCACCTTAATTGCGAACAGCGCTAATGCAGTTAAACGAGAAGCAGATTGGCGCGTCTTGGCGATGCTGCATCTAACTACCGGTAAGCTGCAGCGCGGCCTCCAAGGCATCTTTGTCCGGGGTGACGATAATGTCGGGTTGTATCGGTTTTTGGAGCAGAGATGAGCCATCGGGCAGGATAATCTCCTGAATGGTCAGCACCAGTGCTGTCGAATAGGCCATCGTCACAATATTCTGTATCGTGCCGCGACCAAACGTCGGAGTGCCGATTATTTTTGCGCGGCCATGATGCCTGAGTGCCGCGGCGATTATTTCGCAACCACCCGCGGTCTTTGCGTCAGTGAGCACAACAATGCGGCGTTTGAGATCGGGAGTTTTCTGCGATGCCGTGAAGCTGCGTTCGAGCTCTTTTTTTCGCCCGCGAACGCTGAGGATTTTTGCGCCCGTCGGCAGAAAGATTTCTGCAAACTGGTGTGACGATTCAAGTAATCCACCGGGGCACGAACGCAAATCGAGCAGCAGCGGCCGGCTATCTGCGGTAAGGTATTCGCGCATTTCGGTGAGCGCCTGGTAATTCAATTGCCTGACGAGCAAATGCATTACCTGTTTATTTCCGGGCATTTTTTTGACTGATGGCACCTTGACGACTTCGCGTAGCATGGAAAAGAAGAGGGGTTGCTCAGCGTTAGATCGACGTACGCTGATCGTAATTTCGGTTCCCGGTTTACCGCGCAATAACTTCAATACGTCGACCAGCTTCAGTGATTGTACGTTTTTCTGCGAGATGGTCTCGATAATATCACCTTTTTGCAGGCCGGCGCGCACCGCAGGCCCGTTTTCGATGACCTCCACAACCACGATTTTTTCATTGCGCAGGGCGAATTCAAGGCCCACACCACCGAAGTTGCCGCGTATTTCGGTATTCATTTCGGTGAAATCCGCCGGGTCTAAAAATTTTGTGCCTTCGTGTAAGCCTGAAGTCATTGCTTTGAGAATCTCGTAGGCGACTTTGAAATCAGGATCTTTTCGCGCAGCGCACGGCGCGACAAATTCATCATAGATGGGCCAGAAGTTCTCGAATTTATACTCCCCCGGCGTCACCATCGTCGAGCGTGCACGGCACTGCAGGGTGAGCACACCCGAAACTTCTTTGTACTTCAAATCAGGCCAATTTTTTTGCGTAGACGCTGCTTTGAGCCAAAGCTTCAGTAAACCATAATCGGTCAGCGGTTCAAGATAGTCGTTTCTCAGATGATAGATCGCCATCTCAAATACCGCTTGCTCCCGGATATCTGCACTTTTTCCCTGAATGAATGCCGGTTCGAACGGTGGCGCTATCGGCTTAAAGTCGGTCTTGACGGGGGCCTGGCAATACGAAACGATTACCAAAATAGAACAGACGAATAATGCACGCTTACTGATCAGCATACCCGAAAAGGCCAATCGCTCGCAGCAGTGTAAAGAGCAAATTAGCCCAGAAAAGCCAACTCATGGCCGCGGCGGCGAAAATATTTTTTCGTTTCTTCAAAGACCAGCATGAGTACCGTACCGTGAAAAGCGAACAGATACACGTGCCATGGTATCGGAGCGAAATAATAAACTTTGGCAAGATCGGTATAGAAGAACACGTAACACAAAACCAATTCGACGATAATGCCGACGTTGATCAACGGGTTGGAGACAAAATTGAAGATGACCGGATGCCGCTCGAAAAAACCGGCAAGGGCGTGCACAATGGGCACACCGATCATGCGCCGCATGCGCACCGTGAGGTTCGCCCCATGCATGAAGAATGTGCGCGGAATAAATGCCAGCAGATGCCATACCTGGGTGACGAAGGCGCGCGGAGCTTCGCTGCGCCGCAAGCTGGTGACCTCATAATCGATCTTTATATTCACTGAGCGCTGGCGTGGCCGATAGCTGCGCATTGCTGCAATTTTCGCGGAGCGCACATGCTCTTGCAGAAAATCGCGGGAAAACAGCGATGCGCGCGACGAGCGTTTACTCAGCACATTGGCAATCTGCACGGCGACTGTCGGAAAAAAGAAAGCCGCCAGTGACTGCAGGTAAATAGCCGTCGATTGTGTCATATCGAGCTTCGCCGGTGAGGCTGGCAGGTTCATGAACCAATTCGGCCCGGTGAGATATCCCATGGTCCAGGCGAAGTAATAATAAGTGGCAAAACAACTCAGCGCCAGTAGACTGCCCTGCACCAGGTATGAGCGCAGAATAAACCCGATCGACAACAGGCGCTCGCCCTTTTTGCGCGGCGGCCGCTGCATGATCCCCTGCTCTGGCGGTTCAATACCGAGCCCCATCGCAGGTATCAGATCGGTACCCACATCGACCGCGAGAACGCCCATCACGGTCATTACCAGCGGAAAACCGGGTATCAGCATCCAGAGAATAAATGGATAAATTTCCTGCGGGTTGCTGTTCAGAACATAGGCGGCGAATTTGCGGATGTTATCAAAAATACCCCTGCCCTCTTCGATCGCCGCGACAATCGAACCAAAATTGTCGTCGGTGAGAATAATCTCGGCGGCTTCTTTGGCGACGTCGGTACCGCGCAAGCCCATGGCAATACCGATATCGGCCTTCTTGAGCGCCGGGCCGTCGTTGACTCCGTCGCCGGTCACTGCCACGATTTCGCCGAGATCTTTGAGCGCGGTAACGATGCGCAGTTTCTGCTCGGGCGAAACACGCGCAAACACGGTCTCACCGCTGCGCAAGATATCTTTGAGCTCCGCATCGCCTAACGCATTCAGTTCGGTACCCGAAAGCACGCGGATTTCACCCGTACCGCCGAGACCGATCTGCTTCGCAATGCTGCGCGCCGTCAAAGGATAATCGCCGGTAATCATCATGATGCGGATGCCTGCGGTGTGGCAGGCCTTAATCGCTTCAGGAACAGAAGGCCGTACGGGGTCAGAAATCGCGGTCAACCCCAGCCAGGTCAGTTTCGCCTCAGTATTGGCGACATCGTAAGTGGTGAGTTGCTGCAGTTCATCGTCGCTGCGCATACCGAACCCGAGCACGCGATAGCCCTGTGCGGCGAACTCGTCGATTTGGCTCATGATCAGCGCGCGATCGGTTTCGCTCAGCTCGCGTTCTCCACCATTGACGAAATGGTGGGTGCAGCACGATAAGATCTCAACCGGGGCTCCTTTCGCGTAGGCCAAGCGCTTACCACTCTGCGGTTCGGCAATCACCACGCTCATGCGCTTGCGCACCGACTCAAACGGGTTCAGATGCACACGATGGCTCATGCCGCTGATGCGTGAGCGCGCCGATAGTGTCATCAGGCAACCTTCGGTCGGGTCGCCAATGACGCGCGTGCCAGCGGAAGTTTTTTCGAGCTTCGCATTATTGCAGATATAGGCGCACTCAATCAGCGCGCGCAGCGAATGATTGGCAAATAATTCCTGCACGGCGATTTCGGCTTCACCGCGAAAGAACCGGCCATTGGGTTCATACCCCTGCCCCTCGATGCGAATACGCTCACCTCCCGCGACGACCTCGTTGACCATCATCAGGTTCTGTGTGAGGGTGCCCGTTTTGTCGGTGCCAATAACCGTCGTACACCCCAAAGTTTCGACCGACGAGAGATTTTTTACTATCGCATTGCGCCTCGCCATACGCGTGACACCCATGGCGAGCGACAGCGTCACGGTCGGCAAAAGGCCTTCGGGCACATTCGCCACAAAAAGACCGATGAAGAAGACGAAGGCCTGAACAAAACTTAATCCGGCGACCAACCAGCCTAAAAACAAAAAGGCAAGGCCGATACCCAAAGCGAGCATCGAAATCGCAAAAACCGTACTGCGCAACTGTTTCTGCAGAGGGCTGGGTTCAGCCTTGATACCCAGCGTCAGGTTCGCGATTTTGCCGATCTCAGAAGACATGCCGGTGCCGAACACCACCGCACGCGCGTTACCCTTGATGAGCGTCGAACCGGCAAAGACAATATTCGGCAGTTCAATCCAGAGAAATTTTCCCTCAAGCAGAACCGGCTGATCTGATTTATAGCGCTTGGCAGAGGTCGATTCACCGGTGAGCGAAGAGTTATCCACTTCAACCTCGAAGGCTTCGACAAGGCGCGAATCGGCCGGTACGATGTCGCCTTCTTCAAGCAAAATCACATCGCCGGGTACAAGATGCTCGGCCTCAATTTCGCAGACTGTGCCGTCGCGCACCACACGCGATGTGCGCGCCATGAGCCGTTTGAGCGCCTCGACCGCGCGGTCTGATTTATATTCCTGCAGAAAAGAAAATATCCCATTGACGATCACGACAATCAGTATCGCGATACCCAACTGCGGCATGTCGACGCCCGGAACAAAACACAGCACAGCGGCGATCCACAACAGGATCGCAAAGAAACTGAAAAAATTTTTCAGCAGTTTCACATACCACGGAATGCGAAAACCATGCTGCACCAGATTCGGCCCGAATTCTTCGAGGCGACTGACTGCTTCGGCGCTGCTGAGACCGCGTTCTGCATCGGTATGCAATTCAAACTCGATCTGTTTCTGCGTCAGGTTGCGAAACGATGGCTTTGCCTGCTCTTCGCCACGAGCTATCACGGCCAAAACGGCGTGCGCATCGTTACAATGGACAAGTTCGCCGGTAAACGAATGCAGAAGCGACGACACCCCCTGCAGCATCTGCAGATGCAGCGCAGGTTTTTCATCAGGTATTGCGAGCAGCAACACAAGGTGGATTTTCCCTGTACTGTGCGTAATTCCGTGCGGAGAGACGGCGAGCGCTGTAATGACGCGCCTCAGGCCCTTGACCCGCGCGTGCGGAACCAGAATGCCATCACCGGTATAGGCGAAACTTTCGCGCGCGGCGCCGTCAAACGCGGCGCGCAGCAGCTGCTGTTCATCCGCCGTGGTACCGGTGGCGATGAGTCGCGAAATCACTTCGCTCGAGTTGCCCTCGGCGCGCATGAGAATATTTTCTTCGCGCAAGTACTCACGCAGCATAAGGCTGCAGTTGCGTAACGCGATGCATCGTCAACGACAGATAGTGGATTAGTTTGTCTGGTATTTTGAGCAGTCGCTTGCTGTGCGAAACAGAAAAATTCAGTGTTCGCGGTGATTCGCCCGGCGCTAAGAGTTGGCGTGCTTGCTGGGCGCATCGCCATTTTAGTCGCCTTCATCTCTGTGGAATGCGCATACAACCAGCGCGTCGAAGCACCTGATTCTGTCGCGCCGCCTTCACCCCCCTTCGTACCACCCTCGCCACCGCCGCCCGACACCACACCGCCGGGAAATGCGCGCTCCATTCTGAGTACACCGAGCCCCCAGCAATTGCAGATCAGCTACGAACCGCCCCCTGACGGCGACTACAAGGGCACGCGCATCTATTGGGCCACAACACCTACCAATCTGAACTCCGCCGCCACACGCACCTTATTATGCGAAAACTGCAGCGCTCCAGTGACCCACACGGGTCTGATAAACGGGAATAGTTACTTTTATCTTTTTATTAATTATGACCAACAGATGAATGCGGCGTCGGGTGTCACCGTAACCGCGATACCGACAAACACAGCAGCCACCTGCGATAATACAGCGGATGATGATTGCCTGCAGATTGCATCCTTTAACCTCCAGTATTTTGTTTCCGGTTTTGATGGCTCTAATTCTGCGTCACTGCAGTCGGCGAAACAAACAGGTGCTGCCAATGTGATACTCAGTGCTGGTTTCGATATTGTCGCCCTGCAAGAAATCAAAGATTATGGAATTTTCACAGCCTGGGTCTCGAGCGCCCTCGGCAATGATTGGGGGCACATCATCTCTGCATCAGGCTGCAGTGCCCGAACTGCATTCATATACAGGCGCAGCCTCGTGAGCCTATTATCTACCGAAGAACTGGCGGCACCCCCTTTTAACAGCGCAAATTGGGATGGTTGTTTGAGAAAGCCATTGGTCGCAATTTTCAAGGCCAAGCACTCTGATCGTCAGTTTCGCCTGATTAACCTTCACCTAAAATCGGGCTCTGATTCTGCCTCCTGCGCGACGCGACAACCGCAGGCCGAGGATGTGACTAACTATTACAACAATACGAATACAACTGCTACGCTGATTCTGGGCGACCTCAACGACGAGGTCAAAAATGGATTAGGCATTTGCAGCGCACATGACACACTGAATTCATTTGAGACAAATGTTGGGTTGAACATACTTACGCAATCTCCTCAGCTTGATAGTAACCGATTCACGAATATACCTTACAGCTCGACTATCGATCACCTGATGGTAAACGCCACATTTCAGGGATGGCTTGTACCTGCGCGTGCGACATTTTTGGCAGATATTGTAACACATGGTGATCTGAATATTTCAGATCACCAGCCGGTTTTTTTGTGGATTAAGTTGCGTTAAGAAGTTGGCTGTTTAGGGGGATTGACCTACCGAACGTCTTGTCTCCGGTTTCACCTGCCAAAAAATTAAGCTTTCTTCCACCAAACCGGCTTCAGGATCCCATTTAATCATATTGCATGAATAGTTAGTCGCGAAGGAATAGCGCGAAGTACGCCGCACAGGTTTCAGCCAGAGTAGAATGAGGCCGTAAATAAGGGATGAGACACTCACCCTGAGTGAAGCCGCTACATAGTGCAACGTATCGTATTCAGCCGCTGCAAACCGCGTAGTAACTATTCTGTACTCCCCCTTTCCCCTATTATACGTGCGTGTCACCGCTCGACGCAGGTTATTGCGCATACAGATGCGAAGGTAGCGCTCGGCAAATTGCATGATTTCGTTGCGGTTACACCGCCAGTAGTCTTGAAATCCTACCGGTAGACTGACGCTTGTTGTTAATTTCATAGATCCCCCTATATATTAAATACCGGAAAAGGTGGTCTTTTTCTCACCATATTGATTTTTTTTTGCAATAGTGAGTTGGTTTTAGCTGCGGGGATCAGCGGAACATAGTTAGTCGCAGAAAAATAGGCAGCTTAACCACGCAATGGCTCGTTATCCGGCCTTTCAGACCAGTCGAACCGTTGACGCGGTGTCTAAAATTCAGGTTTTTTCCTTATTATGACACACCCCAACGACGCCCTCTTTGCAGGCGAAAAACCCTTTCCCGTAATCGCCACCTGCGAGCACTTCGCGGGTAACGAAAAAATGATCATGAAGGCATTCAGCTTTCAAGACGAAAAAGGTCCCGTTTTTGACATCACGCAAGACTGCGAAGACGGCGCGCCGACCGGCCAAGAAAAAGCCCATGCCGAGATGATCGTGCGCTTAACCAACAGCGAACACAACAAGCACAACATGGCGGGCGCCCGCATTCACGACTACACCAGCAAGTATTGGAAACAAGACGTGGATATTCTCGTTGCAGGCGCCGGCGAGCGTCTCGCGTATATCACGATTCCCAAGCCGACCACTTACGAACAGGTCAAAGAAATGGTCGAATACATCCAGGCGGCGGCAAAAAAAGCCGGCATCAAGCGCGAGATACCTATTCACGTTTTGATCGAAACACACGGCGCGCTACGCGACGTTGAGAAGATCGCGACGCTGCCATGGCTGCAGGTGATCGACTTCGGTCTGATGGACTTTATCTCAGGCCACCACGGCGCGATCGCTCTTTCGAACATGAAGAGCCCGGGCCAGTTTGACCACAAACTGCTCGCCCGTGCAAAGGCCAACTGCGTCGCCGCGGCGCTCGCGAATGGCGTGGTTCCCGCTCATAACGTCACACTCGACCTCAAGAACTTTGAGCAGACCAAAGCTGACGCCTCGCGCGCGCGCAACGAGTTCGGCTTTCTGCGCATGTGGTCAATTTATCCGACGCAGATCGACGCGATTGTTGAAGCGATGAAGCCTGATCTTTCTGAAGTGAAGAAGGGTGTCGCGGTTTTGCTCGCAGCGCAAGACGCCGCGTGGGGCCCGATTCAGCACGAAGGCGAACTGCACGACCGCGCCACCTACCGCGGTTTCTGGACTATCGTCCAGCGCGCGCGCCTCACCGGTATCGATATCGGTGCGGAAGCAACCAAACGCTGGTTCGCGTAAATTGATGTTAGGGCGTGTCACACACCCAACGGGTGTGTGACCGCGCTCTCCGCCTAAACGGCTGCGCCGTATCGGCTGCGATCGCTCACGCATCGTAGACAATCTTGACGCAGAACCCATATTTTATTTTTTCAACTCTATGAAAGTACTCCTCGCGATTTTTTGGTCTTTAACTACAGGCTCGCTCATTTTTGCGGCGCCGTTAAAAGGCAAATGGATCGGTGACTCAGGCAGTCATGGTGAGTGGCACCTCGATTTTGTCAAACCCGGGGTCGTGCATCTGATCTTTGACCACATGGACGGCAGCATTGTGCTGCCGGCCCGTTATGAATTACATGCTGATGGCAGAATACGAATTTTTGATTTCGGTGCGGCGACAGGAGAAATCGAACAGTCGTCACTCGATGAAGTCCGTAACATTTTCTCAAAGGGAAATTGTCTCATTCGTCCAGACAATGATTCGGTGACGAACCTGTGGGTTTTGACCTGCAACAACGGTGCACAAAAATTTTGGGATATTAATAGGCTTGTGCCAGCCGATGCCCGCCGCAAGATCGGCAACCTCGAGGTTGTGACAATGGGCGTTCGCAGCGGTAAGACCATCACGTGCACCAGATTGCGTGCGATGCCCTCGGTCGATTCTGAATTGATCATCTATTTACCTGAAGATCAATCCGGTTCCAAGAATTGCGCACCTGCCGGCACCACGCTCACTGTACTGGCGCGTACACCCGCCAAAGCCAAGGTCGGCAACGCGCAAAACTTCTGGTATTATATTGCAATCGGCCACCGCCAGCGCGCATGGGTATTCGGTGATTTAATCAAATTCTGAAGCTATCTACCCGCACACAAGGCAATCCGGCTTTTTGCCGCGTCGGAATTTTCGTACGGTCTGATTCAAGCCGTCATAGATCAGAGTGTGCCGGTTAAGAATCTCTCCTGCACCGGTAATACTCTTGATCGCCTCGAGCGCCTGCATCGCGCCCATAATGCCCGGCAATACGCCGATCACTCCGGCTTCGGAACAATTTTGAATAGCTTCTGGCGACTCGCCGTAGAGGCAGCGATAACAACCTGCGCCAGAGGCCACATCAAAAACCGTCAGCATACCTTCGAAGCGGTAAAGGCTCGCGAACACGTCGGGTTTCTTCGCAGTAACACAATAGCTGTTGATGGCGTCGCGCGCGGTAAAATTATCGGTGCAATCGAGCAGCAAGTCAAAATCCGAAGCCAGTCTCGCGGCGTTCTCTGTAGAAAATTTCTCAGCGCATGCCAGCACCCGGCAATTTGGATTGAGGTGCAGTAGCCTGTGTTCGGCGACATCAACCTTCTTCTGCCCTACATCCGCCTCGCCGTAGAGGATCTGCCGGTGCAGATTCGAAACCTGCACGACATCGTGGTCGACAAGGCCGAGTGTACCGATGCCCGCCGCTGATAGATACTGCGCAGCGGGACAGCCGAGGCCGCCAAGGCCGACAATCAACACGCGCGCGCGGCTTAATTTTTCCTGACCGGCTTTGCCGATTTGCGGCAAAACCAGTTGGCGCGAGTAACGTTCCACATCTGCATGCTTCATTGATTGACCGTGTTGCGGCTTTGGAGATTTTCATAGTGCGCGGGTTCGAGCGCTGTTACACGCAATTCGTGTAACAGCTTCTGCAAACCGGGCGCCAGATCGAGATTTGCGCCCACGCGGCGCCGAATCTCGTCGCAGGCTGCAGCCGAATAGAAAGCACACAGCGGTTCAAATATTTCCTTATGGCGGTAAGCAACGACGTCACCTGATGCCGAGAGAAGCGGTAAAATTTCCCGATCGCACACCGAAGTCATATCGCAGGCCAGCAGAAAAAGATGTGCATCGGGAAATTGCGCGTGGACTGACATTAATCCGCCTAAAGGACCAACGGCAGCAATGCTGTCCGTGACAAATTCTGCACCGGCGAAAATCTGCGAATAATTACCCATCTGCTCTCGGCGAACAGAAAAAACAATTCGATCCACGTGATTTATGAGCACGGCTGCCGCCCGCGCCGCCCAAGTCTGTCCATTTTCGACAATGAGTCCCTTATCGCGTCCCATGCGCGTACTCATGCCGCCGCAGAGCACGACTCCAATAATTTCATGCGTGCCGATGGCCATGCTCAGTTTGCCGGTCCAAACCCAGGATTTGCCCGGCATGTCCTTCGCAATTTTCTCCCCACATGCTGGTGCCGTCGGTAAAATATTCGCGTTTCCAGATCGGCGTCTCGGCCTTGACGCGGTTGATGATGTATTGATTCGCCGCGTAGGTCTCAGTGCGGTGACGGCCGCAGGTTACCACCACAAACGCACTCTCAGAAACTTCGAGCATCCCCACACTGTGCACACAGA
>JAEUSA010000412.1 GCA_016788945.1 Leptospiraceae bacterium | reverse complement strand
GACATTACCTGGTTTGCCGCTCATTGCACCGGGTCAGCTTGAGGGATACCGCGAGAAATACGGCATGGATCAAGAAAAGCCGTACCTGAACGAAACTATCCGCTCGGACCTCGCCGACCGGTTTCGCGCGCAGATCACGCCGCTCTTTAAGCGCCGCGCGGAGTTTGCCGACCCCCTTGCGTTGACTTTTGTCAAAGCAGAAAAGAGCGATAACTGCATCGCCTTCGCAACCGGGCGCAGCGAACGTATGCTGGTGATGTTTAATAATTCGCCGCATGCAACGCGGGTGGTGATTGCGGCCGACGAGTTCTCGGCGCTGTTTTCGCCCGAGGGGGCTGAGTTTGCCTGGCGTGATCTTTTGACCATGACTGAATACCAGACTTCGCGCAGTAAGGTTCGCGCAGATGGCTGTATCATCGACTTAGCACCTTATGCGTCAGTCGTTTTTGGTGGCTTTCATGCTTACGATGCGGCGCAGGCAAAACCCGTTACGCATTATCCGTTGGCCGACCGCTACTACTCCGGTGTTGCGGTGCCTGTTTCTGCGCTCAAATCGGCCAATAGCTGCGGCATCGGCGAATTCGCCGATTTGCGCCTGCTGATCGATTGGTGCGTGGCGACACGGCAGCAGATGATCAACATTCTGCCGGTCAACGACACTGGCAATAACAGCAGTCCCTATTCAGCGTTGAGTGCAATGGCCCTGCATCCGGTATACATATGCCTGAACGATCTGCAGCTCAACAAGGCACTCGCCAAGCGCGTGCAGGCTTTCGCCAAAAAACACGCCGGCAACGCGCGCGTGCATTTCGATGAAGTCGTCAATTTCAAACTGAAGCTGTTGCGCGAGGTCTATCTGCATGAGGCACCGGCGGTGCCTCAAGATTTTGCCGCAGAACAATGGGTCAGGCAGTACGCGGTCTATCGCTGCCTCAAAGACCAGTTTGACGCGGCGCCGTGGTTTGCTTGGCCGCCGGAGCATCAGGAGCCGTACAGCCGCGAACAGATCGAAAATTATCTGCAAAAACACCCTTCAGACACCGGTTTTTATATTTGGCTGCAGTATGTACTTGATAACCAACTACGAGAAGTACGTGCCTATGCCGACGAGCGCGGTGTGTACATCAAAGGTGATATGCCGATCATGCTCGAACGCGACAGTGCAGATGTGTGGCTTTATCCGCAGCTGTTTAACCACAAACTGCGTGCCGGTGCTCCGCCCGATATGTTTTCGCCCGAAGGGCAGAACTGGGGATTTCCCGTCTATAATTGGTCTGAACATTTTGCCGAAGATTTCGCGTGGTGGCGTGAGAGGATTCGCCGGCTCGATCGCTATTTTTCAGCCTATCGGATCGATCATGTGTTAGGCTTTTTCCGGTTGTGGTGCATACCCGAAGGAAAACATTCGGGCCGCGACGGTTACTATTTGCCCGCAGACGCCGCTGAGCAGCTTGCGCAGGGCAAGAAAATTCTTTCTGTATTACGCGAGACCAGCAATATGCTGCCATGCGCCGAAGACCTCGGTGTTGTGCCCGATTATGTGAGGCCGGCACTGGCCGAATTAGGAATCCTCTCACTCAAAGTCTATCGCTGGGAGGCGGAGAACAACATACCGAAAGACCCGCAGGGTTATCCGTTTCTGTCATTGGCAACGAGTTCGGTGCATGACTCTTCTAACCTGCGTGAATGGCTCGCCACAGAAGACGGGAAAATTACCGGCGTCGTCGTGAGCAACGGCGCAGTTAGTGTCGTGCAGATCAATGAATTTCTGTCGCGTCTTTACCGCTCTCCTTCGATGATTGTGATGATTCCGCTGCAAGATCTTCTCGCTCTCGAGGATAAACTGCACGGCAAAGCGGCCGATGAACGCATCAATGTTCCGGGGACAGTTACCGATTTCAACTGGACTTACCGCATGCCGCTAAGCCTTGAAGAACTGCTGTCAGAGCGACCGTTGCGAGAGAGTATTCTATCTCTGACACAACAGCGTCCGGTTCTCAACCCCCGTTCACCTGCTTGAGTACGGCAACGCAGCGCGCGGGTAGCAGATAAACGCCGCGCAATTCGTCGCTGCGGATCTCTCGGTCGGAGCGCAGAAATTCACGCATTCTGGTGTCGGGTAATGCAAATAAAACGTTGCCCGCAGATGAGTTCATCAGCACGATATATTTGCCCAGCAGAAGACCGAATGCATGGTAGTTGCCACTCGGCGGTCTGATGATTTGCGGATGCACGACACCGGTCAGCGCCGGCCGCAGTGCGATGCATTTGCGCACGAAGTCGCCTAAATCAGCCGCGTCGTTTGTCCACGACAGCCATGAGATTTCGTTGTCTTGACAATAGGCATTGTTATTTCCTTGCTGCGAATTGCCAGCTTCGTCACCGGCCAACAGCATCGGCATTTCTTGCGCGAGCAGAAGCGTCGCCATCAGATTCTTCGATTGTGTCAGGCGCAATGCATTAACCGCCGCGTCTTCGGTTTCACCTTCATGACCGCAGTTGAAGCTGTGATTGTGGTTCGAACCATCTTTGTTATCTTCTTTATTGGCTTCATTCCGTTTGTGCTGGTAGCTGACGAGGTCGCGCAGCGTGAAACCGTCGTGGCAGGTGACAAAGTTGATGGCCCGATGGCTGTGCGCGAGCATCAGCGTCGCGAGGTCATCTGCCGGGCGCAGTCCTTTCCAGAATTCCCGCGCGGTGTCGCGAAACCTGTCGTTCCATTCAACGTACGGTGGAGGAAAATGCCCGCGCTGATAACCGTGGGGGCCTAAATCCCACGGCTCGACAATCAGTTTGAGTTGCGAGAGAACCGGGTCTTGTACAATCGCGCGGTGCAGTTCGTGATCAAAGGTGACGGATGCACCTTTGCGAAAAAGGGTCGGGGCGAGGTCAAAGCGAAAACCGTCGATGTGCATTTCATTTGCCCAGTAGCGCATGCTGTCCAGAATCAGGCGCCGCACGATTTCGTGTTCGCTGTTCAGCGTATTGCCGCAATGTGTGTAGTCGACGTATTCGCCCGTTTCGCTGGTTCGGTAATAAGCCTTCTCTGCGAGAGCGCGAAAACTCTGGGCTGCGGCGGCCGCATTACCTTCGCCGGTATGGTTATAGACCACATCGAGAATCACTTCGATGCCCGCTCGGTGCAGTTCGCGGACCATCACCTTGAATTCTGCCACCGGATCGGTTATTGCATATTCACTTTCGGGCGCAAAATAACCGAGCGTGTTATATCCCCAATAGTTTGTGAGTCCCTTTGCTTCCAGAAATGGATCAATGGATTTAGCGAACACCGGCAAGAGTTCCAACGTCGTTATGCCGAGAGATTTGAGATATCCGATAGTTGCCGGATGCGCAATACCGGCGTACTTGCCGCGTATTTCGGCGGGTAAGTTTTCATTCAGGCGCGTGAACCCTTTGACATGCGCTTCGTAAATTACCGCAGCATTCTCGCCGATCTGCGGGCGACGATCACCGTTCCATTCAAAATTTTGCGCGCGCAACGCCGTTAATCGCGCCGGTGTGGCAATGGCTGTGAGTTCGCGTGCATACGGGTCGCTGGCGTATTGAACGGTCTCTCCCCGCCGCACCGCGTAACAATAGAGCGAATCGCTCAGATCAGATAGCACGGCGACGTGCCAGATGTTCCCGCCGTCGCTCATCGCAATGCGGTTTGTTTCGCGCCCCTGCGCATCAAACAAGCAGAGTTCAAGCGCCGCAGCGCCTTCCGCATACACCGCGAAATTGACCGCACCGTCGTTGTGCGTTGCTCCGAACGGCGATGGCAGGCCGGGCGTTGTCTTCACGGTTTCATTAACTGCAGGTACGATGCCGCGGCTTCGTTCCAAGAGAAATCCGTCAGCATCGCATTGCGCTGAAGGCCGGTGAATTTTGTTTTATCATTCTTAATCAGGTCGAGCACACGGCGGATGCAGGTCATGAATGCTTCGGCTTTCGTGGTGCGGTCATGACCCGTGTAGAGAAAGCCGTTGTAGTCGTGCTTGATGGTATCGATGAGACCACCAACTGCCGCGGCTATCGGCAGGCAGCCATAGCGCATGGCCTTCATCTGGCTGGTGCCGCATGGTTCAAATTCGGAAGGCATGAGCATGCAGTCTGACGCGGCGTAGAGGCGTTTTTCGAGTTCATCGTCGAACCCGCCGAAGAGCAGTATGTTCTTGTGCGTCGCAATTTCACTGCTCAACTGTTGTAGCAGATCACCTTTGCCGAGAAAAATCAGATGCATGCCGGTCGCCGCCAGATGCGCAATCAGAGTTTTGCCGCCATTGCTTTCGAGTAGCAGCCGTATTTTTTGTCCCGTCAACCGCGTGACCGCCACGAGCAACGGTTGCCGCAAAAAACTCTGTTCGTCGATGTGCCTCAACTTTTCGCGCAGCGCCACCTCTGTCTTGCCGATCAGCGCGCCAGATTGCACCATGTTATCAATAATACCATGCATGTCGTGAAAGAGCGCCAGTCGGTTCTGCGCTTCACCGGCGTCACGGTTGCGGTGCGAGTAGGGGTGGCGCAACCTTTGCGGGTCGTAGTACTCCGTATCGATGCCGTTGGTGATTCCGCCGAACCGGCCATGCGAAAAAATATCAGCGAAGTCTTTTTCGAGCCCGCGGCCGCCGAGAAAATCTTTTTCTGGCGAATCAGGCAGACAGATTTCTTTGGCATAGGCCGGCGATACGGTCGTTACGCGATCGGCAGAATGTAATGCTGCGCGCATCGGGTTGATACAGGGGATATCCGCATGCGGATCAAGGTAAGGAGAAAACAGTTCGCGTTCAAGGTGCGCGAGATCTGTATACCAGTCGAGAAAACCCTGCAGGTTACCCATCGCTTCAAACGGCCGTGTGCCCTGGTATTCAAGGTTGTGCACGGTGAATAGACGGTAAATGTCACTGAGCAAATAAAGCCCGGGATGCAGTTTGATGAGCAGCGGAATCAAACCGGTGTGCCAATCGTGGCAATGGATGACGTCGATCTGCTCATCTTGCTGCAAATGCAGCAACAGACGGCATGCGGCAATGGAAAAAAAGGCAAAACGTTTCGCGTCGTCTTCAAAGTAACCCCGATGCAATTTACCGCTGTCGATGTACACATCGGCATATTCACCGCGAAAGAAACTATCGTTATGTATTAGAAAAATACGGATGCCAAAGTGTGACGTTTCAAACACCGATACCGGAAACTCCTCACCACCGTAAAAACACGTAACTGTTGTATACAGATGCACATCGTGGTGAATCTCCGCGTAGTATGGCATGATAATCGTTGTGCGGTGGCCGGCTTTGCGAAAGGCGTCGCTGATGCCCCAGATGACACTGCCGAGACCGCCACGCTGTGCAAGTCCAGAACACTCGCTGCTGATTTCAATGATGTTCATAGATGATAGCTCACACCGATATTCGGCATCACGGCCATTGCCACAGGACTTGTCGGCATGAAAACCATACGTGCGCCCGCTTCAATACTGAACGCGCCCATGCGGTACTGATAACCGACCGACAGCGCGCCGATCGCATAGGTGCCCAAATCTACCGATTTCGCCGCCCCACGCACGAGATGCTGAATAAGTGGTATGCCATAACCAACCTCAGCACCGACAAAAAGCCCTTGGTAGGCATAATAGCGTACGCCGGCGGTCGCGGCCAAGAAGCTTGCATAACTGTTCACGCTACCTGTGGTGCGGTCGACATCGTATTGGTAAACCGGCAGATACCATAAACCGCCGGTCCACGCAAGATTACCTGCGCGCACGCCGACCTGTGCGCCGCCAGTGACTCCACCGGATGTATAGTTAATCACACACTGCCTGCTGGTCAGGCCCAAGCAGCCGTCGGCGTCGTTGACAAGGCGATCGGCAAGGCCGGTGGTCAACGGGCCAACCTGAAGTGCCCAGCCACCCCAGATTGTGGTAACTATGTCGTAACGTTTAGGTTTTGTTGGGTCGACTTCGACCCCTTTATGTACCTGAGACAGCCGTTCGGTCTGTTGCGCGAGTGGCGGAGTATAACCTTCTTCCCAACCACTGACCGAAAACCAATGTTCAACCTCGACACGAGCCATGTGATGCCAGTGTATGTCACGGTTGAGGTTAAACTGATTGCGACGATTGAGACTTTCTTCAAAGCTATTACCGAATGCCGCTTGGACATTTGAATGCTGCACACCGTACAGCAGCCTGATTACGGGCCGTGAGTAGATGCCGCGACCTGCAGGGTTGATCGTAAAACCGGTTTTGATCTGGTATGTATACTTGGTATCCGTATCACCCCATTCCAGTCCCTCGGTATCCGGTGCGCCCTGCGTGTTCGACTTGATCGAATTGAAGTGTTCGCGGTAGCGATTACCGATTGTCGATTTTTCGCGCGCATAAACGAGCTCGAGCAAATAGTGCAGGTGTTCGGTAATATACCACATCGGGCGGATGACAAAAGCATAGCGCGTCATATTATAATCGTCGGGGCGTATCCGGTTATCGTTATCCCAGCTTTTGCCGAAACCAAAACCCATATTGAGGTCAAAGTGGTTGGGTAACAATCGCAACTGAATTTCATCGTAGAGACTAAACTCATATCGTTCGTCGGTGAATTGTGAAATATAGATATCCTTCGTTTCGCCGTCATAAGTCTCTTTCACGGCAATCTGCGGTGCTTTCTTTTCAAATCGAACGCTGAGATCATTCCAATAAACCTTGAATGGACCAATCTCCGGACCTCCGAATCCTGTCCACGCAGTGTAGCGCCAATAGTTACCACGCGCAGGCTGCGCCCAAGGAAAGAAATCCGCATTGCCCGGGTTTTCCAGCATGAACTTTTTGAATGCTTCGCCGCGCATAACATCCGCGTATTGGACGTTGGGAGTCTGGTAGGGTGCACCGCGCAGAGTCTCGTTCTCGCGCTCCCACATCATCTGGAACGTTGTACCTATTTGCCATTTTGGCATGAATCGGTTACTGAAACCCTTCAACGCCTGAAATTCGTACAGGTTTAGTTTGATGAGACCACCGACGGTCGGAATAGTTGCATACTGGTGACCGTCCCAGCCATCGTACGTTCGGTTGCGGTAGGTAGTCCAGCCCGAATCGCCAACACCGGCGAAGTATTCAAACCATTTGGTGCGCTGCCCGGCGCGAAAGCCGATGGTGTCGTAAAAAACCTGTGAAGTAAAATTATCGAAGATACCGATATAGCCCATGTTGTACCATAGGTTGCCGGTCTGCGTCACCAACGTTTTCAGCAGCACATTCTCCGTTTCGAGCCAGATATGGTTAATGTTGAAATTGCCGAGTGAGCCTTGTCCGACGTTGTAGCCGCGAAAACTGCCGCCCTCAATACGCATAAACAATGTCGCCCGTTCGCCTCCGGGTGTTTCGGGTCGAACAACGTGATAGCCGAAGTCTGCCATCAGCCACGGAGTCTCATTCATCAATCGACCATAGAATGGTCCCCAGCCGAGCGTGGGTGAATTGTAACCAAAATCATCCTGTGCGCTCATGCGAAAGTACATGTTAAAAAAGAACGGTTTGGGTATCTTGAATCCACTTTTTTTCTCTTCAATGTCTGCGGAGTTTACAGTTTCGGCTTTTGCTCCCTCTTTCTCATTTGGATTAGCTGTTGTTACTGCAACAGCTGTGGATGTTGTAGCGGGCTTTGTAAGTCGGATTTTTTCCGCAGGAGCGGTCTGGGCATAGAGCCAGAAACCGGCACTAAAAAGAAACAGTAATCGGGCAATTTGTCGCATTGAAAGATGGATTAACTTGCTCTAAGGATTTTTTCGGGGTGTTTTTTGGACCAGAAGAGCAGGCTCTCGTTACTTGTACAAATGTTGGTAGTCCAGTGGCAGTTATAGATATCGTAGTTACTTACATGTGCATTATCTTTCGTGTGCCTTTCGGGTTTTTTCCAGAGTTTGATGATGCGCTCAACAATCCAGGAAACACTGACCCGCATCATCGCTGCTGCATAATGCAGAGTGTCGTATTCTGATTCTGTAAACCTCGTAGTTACCACAATGCATCGTTCGGTATTGCGATTATATTGTCGCGCTACGCCACGCCGAATGGGGTTTTGTCTAATAAGAATTCTAAGCGTACGAATCGTGAACTTGAGTATCTGCCGGCGATGACGTCGCCAATGTACTGCGCTGGTAGCTGAAAGTGAAACACTGGTCATGATCATATATCCCTCTATTATTTAAATACCACAAAACAGTGTTTTTTTCTCATCTTAGGCCGATTTTTTCAATTTATGAATGCGTATCATTGTTTTTGCAGAATAAGAATGCTGCGTGGGGGTAGTGCATAGGTTCCGGGTCCGGTCACGGCCGTGTTGCACTTCGGTGCCGATGGGTTGAAGGTCGAATCAGTGCTGTTTGGGCAATAGTTACCACTTAATGTTGCATGAAAACCCTCGAAATACGTTTGCGTGTCTACTACCACATTCCATGTGCCCGTTGGAATATTAATATTATGCGTATTCGTACCGCCTAAATTAAACGCGATATGAATTTCTTTCTTTCCCGTCGGTGGATTTTTGAAGCACAGAGCAATTACCTTATCGGTGCCACCCCACGCCGTGCTGCCCGCAAAACTTGCGTCACAGTTATTCGGAGAGGCACCGATGTCATGCCAGCTCATGTCACTGGTGATCGCGGGGTAACTATTTTTCGCGAAAGCCCACAGGTTATCTTTCCGAAAGCGGATCAACTTGCGCGTGTAATCATACATCCGGTAGGCATAGGGGTCAGCCACCCACACACCCCAGCGGTACCAGTTATATTGGTTATCTGACCCCGCGGTGTACGCATTGTTATTCCCGAATTGTGTTCTCATCCATTCGTCGCCGCCCAAAAGCATTGGCGTGCCGTTCGATACCATCAACAACGTGATCAGGTTGCGCTGGTTTTGCCGCTTCAGATTCTCATTAAATCCCCAATCGCGCGAATAGTTACTACCATCGTCGCCCGAGTAGGGGTCAACCCCCTGTGGGTTGAGCGGGCCGACGCCATTGCGCTTGGCATTATAGCTCAGCAGATCGTACATTGTAAAACCGTCATGCGCCGTGATCTTGTTCACGTTGTGGTACGGTTGCCGGCCATCCCAAGTTTCGCTGAATTTCGCCGAGCTGCCCGTGAGCGCACCACCGAAGTCGATCGGAGAATCTGAGTTCAGCCGATAATCGTCGTGGTTGATAATGCGGCGGGCGACGCGTTTGAAGAGGTCTGACCACTCGAAGTAGCCGAAGCCGGTGCTGTAAGTGGTGTCGAGACTGCTGCAGCCTGTTTCATAGCCGGTGAACGTGGTGCCACCGTCCGGGCCATAACAAT
>JAEUSA010000012.1 GCA_016788945.1 Leptospiraceae bacterium | reverse complement strand
CCGATTCTGCTGCTGCTTGGTCTTGCTCTGCGCTCGCCGGCCTTTACCGGTAAGTGGGGGCTTGTTGCCGCGGTGGTATTTTCCGGTTGCGGCGATGTGGTGCTCGATCTGCAGTTCAAGAACTCGTTTATTGCCGGGCTCGCGAGCTTTCTTGTCGCGCACCTGTGCTATATCGGCGTCTTCGCACGGCGGTTTCGCCCGCAGCCGCGCTGGGCGGTAATTACCCTCGGCGGCATATTGTACCCTGCGGCAATGGCCGCGTTTCTCTGGCCATACCTTGGCAATATCCAGATTCCGGTGCTGGTCTATATAGCGGCGATTGCGCTGATGTTTCTCACTGCAATCAACCGGCACGAAGTGAACCTGTGGTTGGTTTTCGGCGCGGGCTTTTTCGTGCTGTCCGACAGCATTCTGGCGCTCAACCGCTTTTATGCACCGATCAGCGGGGCGCGTTATGCGATCATGGTTACGTACTATCTGGCGCAATTTCTGATCGTGACGGCGCTGGTTTCAGAGGCCGAGCAGGCCGGCTGAACTTCCGGCCTGCGCTGCTTTTTCATTTTCACGCTGAATATCAATTTTACACGCACCCGTGCTACAGCTTCTACTGACGCCATTGCAGAAACACGTCTCGTGGTTCAGGATCTTCAACTACACATCGTTCAGGCTCGTGGCCGCGGCGATCACCGCGCTGTTACTCGCGTACCTGTTCGGTCCGCGTTTTGTACGTTTCTTGCGTAAACTCAAGTTCGGCGAATCGGTACGCTCAGACGGCCCTGAATCGCACCAGAGCAAAGCGGGTACCCCGACAATGGGTGGCTTGTTGATTATGGCGAGCATGAGTATCTCAGTACTGCTGTGGTGTAACCTCAGCAATCTGTATGTTATGGTCTTATGGCTGTGTACGCTGGCACTTTCGGCGGTGGGTTTTATCGACGACTACAGCAAATCGGTACTCAAAATCAGCGGCGGTATGCGTGCGCGCACGAAATTTTTCTGGCAGATTGTCATCGGTCTCGCGTTTGCCATGCTGGTATTCTGGTTTCCTTACGCTCCCAAGGGCATGACCGAACAGGCGACGAGCCTCTTCGTGCCGTTCATGAAAAATCCACTGATGAATATGGGCCTTTTTGCGGTTCTGTTCTGGTTGTTCATTGTCGTCGGCACGAGTAATGCTGTGAACCTCACCGACGGTTTAGACGGGCTCGCCGCGGGTATTTCAGTAATCGTAATCGCCACGCTTGCGCTGCTTGCGTATATTACCGGCCTTGAAGAAGTCACGCGCTATCTGTTGCTGGTGCACGTTCCCGAAGCGAACGAAATTTCTGTTTTTCTCGCCGCATTAGGCGGCGCCTGCATCGGCTTTCTCTGGTATAACGCGCATCCCGCCGAGGTGTTTATGGGTGACACCGGTTCGTTGGCGCTCGGCGGATCGATCGGCATGAGCGCGATTTTGATCCATCGGGAAATTTTGCTGATTGTGCTCGGCGGTGTTTTCGTCGCCGAGGCACTCAGCGTAATTCTTCAAGTCGGTTCTTACAAGCTGCGCGGTAAACGCATATTCCGCATGGCACCGCTGCACCACCACTTTGAACTCGGGGGCTGGCATGAGAACAAGGTTGTCATCCGCTTCTGGATTGTCGGCGTGCTGCTGGCGCTGATTGCGATAGCGAGTTTGAAAATCATTTAGCCCGTGAGTAATCGCGCGCGTAGCGCGCGATTACTTACGGGCATACAGTACGTAGCTCGAGGTTAGCGGCCTGCCGCGAAAGCTGAGCCGTGATTTCCAGTGATAGAGTGACATATTCCAGAAACGTTTTAAGTCGCTGATTTTTTTGACATCCCCCCATGCCTTGCGCCATTTGGCGGTCAGCGGAAAATCTGTCGGCGTAAATTCGAAAAAATCGGTAAAGCCGATGTTGTGCAGCAGTTCTTTTAGCCCCCATGCTGTATAATAGACCAGATGACCCGGCAGGTAATAGTGATACGCCGCACCCGAACGCACAGCCTGCAGGCCGGCAAAATTTGCCGTTTGGATGACCAGCACGCCACCGGGCTTTAGAAGCGAGAATGCCTTGGCAAGATCAATGCGTGGCGCGCGTAAATGTTCGGCGACCTCAATGAGTGTTATTGCGGAAAAAGTGCCGCTCGTGAAAATTTTTTTCGCCTTTTTGTCTGCGGGCAAATGGCTGAGATCTCCTGCAAAGAGTTGAGCCGGGGAGGCAAGCGCGTGCGAAATGCGGTTGCCGTCTTTGACGGCATAGTTAGAGATATCAAGACCATACGCCTCACCGTGCTGTGCGGCGGCGCGCACGAAAGCGCCGAACGCGCAACCGATGTCCAAAAACTTCAGCTTCGTCGCCGCCGGTCCCGTGATAAATTTTCTGATCGTCCGTAACCGAGCCTGGTGTACGAAGTTATGGTAACGTTCGGCACGGCGCTCATCTTGGTAGCTGAACGCGGCGGTGCCGGTATAATAACCCTCGGCATATAAGTTTTTCACTGATCTCGGCATTGGATGCTGAAACTGCGAACCGCACGATGCGCAGGCATGAACGGAAAAATTATGGCGCTCGATTCTGTACTTGAAAGATGTCGCTGCAGAGCCGCAGACAGGGCAGACCGGTTCTCGCTTTTCTTTCATCGTGTCGCGTACAGCATATGGTGCGCGACAAGGCCTTCTTCGCCTACCGGCTGCCGCGCGATATAGCCGTATTTCACGGCGCTGAACTCCCGAAAAAGGCCGATGGCCTCGGTTTTGCCACAAAGCTGCGCGTGGCCGCCGGCAAGATCGCCGCGCGACAGCTGGCGTTGCAGGTGTGTATCGCTGTCAGCCCGCAGCGTCAAAAACACCGCGCCCGATGGGCGCAAGACCGCACGTATCGCGGCAATCGCCGGTTCGAGTTCGGCCGGGTTCAGGTAATGCAGTACTCCCCAGCAGAGAATAAAATCGAAAATTTCGCTGGCGAACGGCAGCGCCGGCAATGCGCTCTGCACGCATGCGACACGGGCACCGCGGCTCTGTTTCAGGCTTTCGTGCGAAAAATCGCAGGCATAAACCCGGGAGAAATGTTCCGTCAGGAGCGGCAGGTGCCTGCCGCTGCCGCAGCCCAAATCGAGCGCCGCACCCGGCGTCTGCAAGGTAAAGTTTTTCTTCAGTGCACGTACGACATTTTCGTCAGGGTAGAGTTGGCGCGACCGCTCGCGCTGGTAGTGATGATCCCACACCGACTGGTTGTTCATCGTACGGTTCTGCCGGTCGCAGCGGTGTTTTGTTTGTTGAGTACATAGAGCTTCGCGTATTTTGTAAACGTCGCGACGGCTGAGTAGTAGGTAATCACAATGCCGGCACCGCCATCCAGAAACGAAAACTCGAAGAAGAACTTGCGGATGATTACCCAGAACGCGCGGGTAAATGCACCGATGAGTGACACTTTGCGGCCGCGTGCATACATTGCCTGTGCTGCCAGTTCAGAATAATTGCGTATCGTCTTCAGATGATCATCGATCGAGCGAAATGAATAGTGTAGCAGATCGCCGTGTAATTTGCCCGTGTTCTGCGGTGGAGTGTTAATGATTTCGTGAACCCTGTCGCCCTGCCACTGGCTCTCGCGCCGGTCGTAAAGGCGTACTTTGTCGTCGGGATACCAGCCCGAGTGGCGAATAAACCGGTAGATATAATAGGTCAGGCGGTTGAATTTGTAACCGGTTTTTTCGGGCGTGGATTTCTTGAGCGCAAGAATCGATGCACGCAATTCGTCGCTCAACCGCTCGTCGCAGTCGAGGTTGAGTATCCAGTCGTGTTTTGCTTTGCTGGCCGCAAAGTTCTTCTGCGCGACGTAGTTGTCGAATTTGCGGAAGAATATTTTTCTGGTGAATTTTTTTACGATTGCAACCGTCCGGTCGCTCGAATGGCTGTCGACGTAAATAATCTCGTCGGCTATGCCTTTCAGCGATTGTAGGCAGTCATGGATGTTCTGCTCTTCATTGAGACCGATAATACACGCGGAAATTTTCATCAGCCACGGGTCGCGGGTTAGCCGCTGGTTAAGTAGGGCATCGGGTTGACCGGGTGCTCCATGATGCGGACCTCATAATGCAGGTGCGGGCCCGTCGCGCGGCCAGTGGCGCCGACGCGGCCAATCATCTGGCCTTTACGGACATAACTACCGCAACCCGCGTACTGGCTGCTCATGTGCCCGTAGAGCGTCTGGAAACCGAATGAATGCGCCAGCTTAACGGATAAGCCATAACCACC
>JAEUSA010000386.1 GCA_016788945.1 Leptospiraceae bacterium | reverse complement strand
CAAGGCGGATTATCTTTTTTTCTGCCGCCTGCCGCCGTTATCGAACAGGCTTCCATTTCTGTCGGCAGCGGGGCTTCTGACATCAAATGGCTCAAGCTGAATGCCGAGAAAAAAGGTGCACCGGGTTATTATACAATCGGGCAGAGCATAAAACCGGGTGAGCGTATTTTACAGATCATGTTCCGCATGCCATACGCAGAGGCCGGCACCGCCACAGAATTTCGTGCGCTTTATCCGCAAGACACCGGTTTGCAGTTTATGGCCGAGCCCGAAGACATCACGGTGAAGTCGGGTGAAAAAACATTGCCGCGCATCAGGGATGCAAACCTCGGACGCGGTCTGATTTCTTTTACACCGCGCGACAAAACTGTCAGCTTAACTCTTGCGGGTGGCAGCATTGCTCCACCGCAAAAAAACGAAGAAGTCGAAATTGTCGTGCGCTCGCCGCTGGAGTTGTGGCAGAAACTGGTTTTCCCTTTTGTAGCCCTTGCCATATTCGCCGGTATCGCCGTGTTGCGCGCACGCTGGCGCCCTGCGGGTATTTCAGGAAAACCTTAGTTACCGCTGACCAAGTCTGAGTATTCTTCGTCGGTCATTGGAAACGCTTGGTCGAGGTAGATCTGTGAGAGAATTTCAAAACGTTCGGGAATGATCTCGCCTTTTTCTTCTGCCATCTGCCGGTAACGGTGTATGAGAAATTCGACGGTCGGGTCTTCGAGCGAGAAATCGATCTGCAGTGCATTAAGCTTACGGACAAACCAGTTGATATTGTACGTATTGTAGTCACCGACGAGTTCGAGCGAGACAATCGAAGGCTCAAACTTGCGTAAAACTTCGCAGGTATACAGGGCCCTGCGAAACGCCACGTGTTCTCCGCCCAAGCCATCTTGTATGTTGCGGCTCAAATTCTCGATAATAGCCATCTGCGGTGAGAGATAATCGAGCATTTTTACGAGAAATTGCGGAAATTCATCCATCACCTTCATCAGGTCGACCGGTTCACCCAACTCTTTGAAATGGTTCATGACCAGCGTCTGATTATCTCCGCGTGGTTCGGGATCGTACAGCGGTATATAAAGATATTTTACCTGGTATGCGAAGCGGCTTTCTTTAGGTATATAATACTCGATCGTCACCGGCTCTTTGTAATAGTTGTCAGACTCAATGCTGGCGATTTTCGGGACGGTTTCGAGCGCCTTGAGAACGGCGACATTCTCCGTGACGACGCGTGAACCACCTGCTCTTTTGGTGAGCAGGTTTTTCATCATGCGACGCGAGACTAAGTCTGCCATCAAATTACGTTCAGTTGGCGTTCGGTCTTGTAAATCTCTAATTTGCCGCTGTGCGCAGATCGGTCGAGCAGTTGGTCGAGTATTTTCAGAACACGCTGGCCACCACCGCAACCCGCAGCATCTTCGACGAGAGCCGCTGCCGTCTTCTTGCCGAGATTCGCATAGGCGTTGATCAGCTGGTTTACCGCCACCGTAGTTTTGCCGTCGGGGGTTTTCGCAGCATGGAAAATAATGAGCATTGTGCTGCCGCTGCCGCGTGCGATCACAGGAGCACGTTCGGCTTCGAAGTTTTCCCGCAGTATGCGAATAGCGGTGCGCGCGGTGCGTGGCGCAGCTGCTCCGGTCAGGTCGGCATCCGCAAAACGCAGTGTTGCAACGGAGAACGGCAGACCGGCGAGTATTCTCTCTTTCATAGAGAACATTGCGTAAGGATTACTATAGAGACCCGATTCGGCGTCGATGATCGAGTTTTCGTAATAATGCTCCACGATCAGTGACCGGCTGTGCGTGCGTACGAGTTCGCTGATACGTTGTTGCACGTCGCTTTGCGGAGCGTCATCAGCAGACGGGAAAAGCAGGGCAAAACAGAGCTGGGCTGTCTTCGCTTCGGTGTTAAAAAAGAACCAATGTGTCTTGTCCGGGCTTATCACGCGCTGGTCAGACTCGGTATCCCCATGCAACAGCAGAGCGGGCACTTCCATCGCTTCGCCGCGTATGACCAGCGACCCCCGTAGCTCGACGGCGGCCGACCAGTCTTTGCGCTGCCTGACAAAAAGGCTCACCGTTACCGCTCCCGAAAGCGACCGCAGTTTCTCGAGCACACCATTGATTGAACCGTCGGCTACGGCGCCTGAGCGCAGTTGCCATGCATTGGCTTTCGGGTTTGCGGGAAACCGCTTCGCCGAAGGTGCCGCAGAAGAGACTGACTTCTTTGCGACCGAGGGGCGGGGCAGGCTGAATTTGCCTTGGCGGAAAAAGTAGTGGAATGCCAAAATGCCCAGCACACCTGCCAAAAGATAAAGGGGAATAATGTAATGCAGTGCGTAGTCGCGTCCCATACCGGCGAGGTACTCGGCGAAGCGGGCACGCTTTAGACTCAGCGCGACGATGCGCAGTTTGCGCCGCTTGCTTTCCCAAATGTGCAGTTGATAACCGGGCAATACTTCTTTACCCGACTCGAAAAGCCGAGTATCGAGAAACCGGCGGTATTCGTCGCCGCTCATGCGCCGCGAATCGTACATCGCGCCGAGAAAGCTTCCTTTGAGGTCGCTGATTTTCAGGGCCGCCGCATGCGGATTTTCCCGGAAAACCGCGGGTAGATTGTCGACAAGTTGTGAAAGATTAAAGTGCGACGCCGAAACCAGCGTCAATTTTTCGTCGAGCGCATCACGGTTATAGGGGGATGTCTGCAAATAGTGGGTCAGCAGCACGGCGATGCCAGCAAATAAATAGACCGCCGAGATAACGCTGTAACGCCGTAAAAAGCCCATAATACTCTCTAATTATCGGCTGTGCTTCGGTCAAACTTGGGGAAATTCCCGATACGGAGAGCCTCAGAGTTAGCGTCCCGCCGCTGAGCGGCGGGGCACTCATTCTGAGGTTTATACAGACGCCACCGGGGTCAGAAATAGTAGAAGCAGCCGATATATGTCTGCAGCAGGTAGCGTTGCCGTGATAACAGAGGGACATCCACACCGGCACGCAATGCCAGCGCGCTGCCGAACGCTGCACGCAGTGCCACACCGGCATCGACAAAAGTTTTATCACCGACAGCATCGTGTGCGGTTACCTGGCGTACACTGCTGTTCAATTCGCCCGTCCATGTGCTCTGGTAGGTGTAACTGAGCATGGCCCGTGAAATGACCTCGCTGTCTGCATGCGGATTCACATAGAGCGGGGTGGCCGTTGCCGTATGGCTGTGGCTGCCGATGGTTTGCTGATAACCGGCCTGTACCGCGAAACGCCAAGCATCGACCGTTTGCCAGAAATTCACATAGGGTATCGCCATAAAGTGATCTGCGCCGAGCCCCTTGTCGTGGTTACCGGTGGGCGTTTCGAGCTGCGAGCCGAGCGAGAGCCGGGTGCCCGCGGTGCTGATTACATAGACCTCGCCGAAGAGCAGGCTGTTGCCGAGACCGGTGGTGCTGCCCGTGGGGGCATTAAGATAGATCACCGGCAGCAAACCGCCGGCACGGAACAGCCGGTGCTCAAAAATACCCGTCAACGAAGTCTGCAGATAGTTGCCATTGCCACCGATATCAAAAGTCGCAAAGCGCGTTTCGAGCCATACCTGCGAAGGCATCGCTTGTGCGCCGCTGACGGCGCTTTGGTTGGGACGCACGGCCACCGGTATCGGGCAAACATGCAGGCCGCAGCTGGCCTCAGCCGGGCGGATAGAGAAAAGAGATGCTGCGGTGACAGAAACCGCAACCATAAAATTCCATTTTCGTGAAAACATAAATCCTCCTTAAAGATATGCGGAGTTTATCCGCAAAGAATCACTATGGTAGATTTATGTTTAACCGGGGGGTGATGACGAGGGCAGGTGAACACCTGCCGGAAAATGTTCGCAGATAAAAAAATGCTGCGTGAGAATTTCGGCAGTAGTTGCCTGGACGCCGCTGATATCGGCTGACAGTTTTGCGAAGGAGGGCAGTTGCGCGACGACATCGTCTGCATCGCAGCTTTCATGTCCCGAACTCAGGCGCAGTGTGCTGCGCTTTTTTTTGTTACAGCCGCAAGGGCAATGTTTTGTCCGTTCGATTTTCTGGCGCGTGTGTTTGCAGTGAAAAAAAGCGTTATGCTCGGCCTGAGGCAAAGCTTCGGCAAAGCCGGTGAAGCTGGTGAACAAAACAGGCAGTAGTACAATGTGGAAGAATCGCCGCAACACTCAATTTCCCATTTTGCCGATTTGGGCAATCAACTCGTCAGAAGTATATACCTTGATGAGTTTCCAGCTGCTGCGCTTCTTCGCAAATACGAGATTGCCGGCGCGCACTGTACCCTCACCAGCATCTTCGGGAAATCTGCCGCTTTTGGCCATCGCCGAAAGATGTTCTGCTTCGCTCTCTGCGTAATTTTTTGCGTTCAGGCCCGACATTTGTGCCGCAAT
>JAEUSA010000375.1 GCA_016788945.1 Leptospiraceae bacterium | reverse complement strand
GAGACCATCGATAGTGGGGCGGCATTTCACGACATTGGCAATATAAACATCCTCGCGCCTCAGCTTCAGGCCGTTCTCGATAATCCGCGTCAAGAGCTGTCCGGCACGGCCGACGAATGGCCGCCCGCTGGCGTCTTCGTCTTTGCCGGGGCCTTCGCCGATAAACATCAAGCGCGCCTGCGCGTTGCCCTCACCGAAGACAACCTGCGTACGCGTCGCGGCCAATTTGCACAGGTTGCAGCCGAGAGCCCGTGCGCGCAATTCTCCTAAGTCCATCGGTTATCGGGCGGCGATGCGCAGCGCGCGAAAGTTGAGTGTGATGTGGTCGTTTGTGCGCGAGTGTTCAATTTTGAGCGTCTGAGGATAATTGCGCTTTTTGAATGGTTCGCCGAGGTAAAAGACGAGTATTTCTCCCCGCTGTTTGTCGCGGTAGAATATTTTTTTCAGCATAGCTTCACTGAAGTACATCGCCGCGTCATAACTGGCATTATTCGAGCGCACGAGCACTTCGCCTGCGGTAGTTCTGGCAAATGTACTTTCATTGTCAGATGCATCGGCCGGCAGAAAACCGCGCATCAGCGGTTCGAAAAACCGCAGAGGAAACGACCGACCGAACAGATCAACCCATTGGTATTCGCTGCGCGGCAAAACTTCGGTTTTGTTGCGCGCGTGATCCTTCAGTTTGACCTTCTCCTTTCCGATTTCGAGCGAAATCAACGGAGATAAGAACACGGCGTCTTTGAGCCTGATTTTAAGTTCGTCACCGCTGGCGCTGAGTTCACCCTCGTAATAGAGTTCTTCGTTGCTCACTTTGCCTTTGAGGGTGAAATTGACGTTCAGGGATTTATAGCCGGGGTACTTCGCCCCCGTCTCCTGCACGAATTGCTGCGCGTCCTTGCGGCTTAGCTCGTCTGCAGTGCCGTTCTGCGGTGTATTCTTTATCGTCTGGCTACCGCAGCTGGCCCGCAGCAAAAGCAGGCCGGCGAGCAGCGCGGCGGCTTTGACTGCATGGCCAGACATAGATCAGGTGCTGTGGAAAGTCAGTTCGCCGTACATAAACTGAGCACAGGCTTCTGATTCAGCGAGAACCTTCTGCATGTGTTCGAGTTCTTTATCTGTCGGCGCGCTGAATGGAATTGCACGGTTGCGCTCTTTCAGCCAGCCGCGCAGCGTCTTGTCGCCGGCGTCTTTTTTCATCTCTTTGATCACGTCGAGCAGGTGCTCGTGCGCGCGTTTACGGAATGTTTTATCTGCTGCCGTCGTGTGTATCGCCACCCAGATTTTACCTTCGAGTTCGTCGTTCATGAGTGCATCGAGAATGGAGGGTTTCTGGTCGAGTCCGATGTCGAGCAATTTGCCGGCAAATTCGCTCATCATCGGCTGGTTCGATTTATTATTCACAAAATCCGTGGCGATTTTCACAATTGAATCCATAAACGGGGTGAGAAAACCCTTGATCATTTTGTCATCGACCACTTTGTTGAGATCTCCGACGAGCGGTAGTTTGATACTTTTCGTAAAACCGGTAATCGAGTCATGCACCACATTGAGAAAAAGCTCTTTTACCGCTTTTTGGTTCATGATCTCGCGCACTGTTTCGGGCGGTATATCGATTGGATGCGTTGCGACATTCTTCCATTCGTCAATCGTCGCCTGTTCCAGTGTTTCCCTGCCGGTGCGGCCATTTTTAACGATGATCTTCTGCGATTTCGGACGAATATCGCGTACAATCGCTTCGAGCGCATGCCGCCATTCGCTTTCTCCGTTGCGGTCGGGAGAGATGTCGGCGGCGATATCGAGCCATTCTTTGATCGGCTTGTCGAGTATTTCGTCATGAATTTTCTGC
>JAEUSA010000357.1 GCA_016788945.1 Leptospiraceae bacterium | reverse complement strand
CGCGGTGGTGGCGATTCGGTCTCCGATATTATGGGCATCGGCCGCAGATTGGCCGATTCGGGCAAATATGGCAGTTATTCGGTAATCCACGCCGTGGGCGAGGGGGATGACCAGTTTGACGCCGATATCATCGTGATCGGCGCCAATGCCCGTGTAGACCATATCAAAAACGTACGCCGCATTATTGCATCATACCTGATGCAGAAGTATGAATACTCCGCCGAAGAGGCAAAATCTCTCGCGGTATTTGTGACTTATTACAACGGCTTCTATCGCAAAAACATGGCATACTTCAAGGAGCACTATAAGCCCGAAGTGACGAAGCATCTGAAAACGGCAAACGCGGGTCTTGACCGCAGCTACAAAGGCTGGCCTGGTAAATCGCGCATTGTTATTCCGCTTTCGGGAGACGAAAAGCCTGACGCCGGCAAAATCGGCGAGAAAGATGTGATGGATAAGGTCCGCAAAGAAGAAAAGGACAAAGGTGTCAAAGACCGCGAGACGATTACGCGGCTGCAGGAAAAAGAACTCAAGAAGAAAGAAGATCGTGTAAAGAAACAGCGTGAAGACCTCGATCGGCGCAAAGACGACGTGGCAAAAAGGGAAGAGCGCCTCAAAGATGAGAAGCGCAAGAATGAGGATAATCCTGACGCGGCAGACAAAGCCAGAAAAGAAGAAGAGCTGAAGAAAAAAGAAGAAGAACTCAACAAAGAAAAAGACCAGCTGAAGAAAGAAGAGGAAAAAGTCGCAAAAGACGAAAAAAAGGTTGAGGATAAGAAATCTGAAGTCGCGCAGAACAAACAAAACATTCAAGACGATAAGACCAAAGCCGAACGCAAGAATGAGACTCCGGCACAGCGAGAAGCCCGGCTCGATGCCAAAGAGAAAGAACTGAAAGATAACCGTCCGCAAGACGGCATTTTCGGTGGTAAGCTCTATTATCTGCGCGTTCGTGATTTTTCGACCGATGGAAAATACCGCAACGACTTCTACATTATTGACCCGAAGAACCGCAAGGTGCGCGTCAAGTCACCTTACCCGGGCATCGTCGGTAAAAAATTCGACGTGATCGACAAAGATGTGGTGGTGATCGGCGAGAAAAAAACCGCCACAACGACGCAGCATTTTCTCGTGAAACTCGACGGAGAAACACTCGTCGATAAAAAATACGGTTCGGACGAGGTTTTCTGGCGCGGTTTCGTCGAAGTGCGCGAAAATGAGATCTATGCAATTCTCAACAGCAACGGGACATTCTATCTCGGCAAGTTTGACAAAGATCTCAACCTGTTACAGAAATCCGATGTCGCACTACACGAAGATACGTTCTTCTCCTTTTATGAAGACACGATCTATGTGAATGGTGCCGATCGTAAGATTGAGGTACTGAATCGTAAAGACCTGAAGTCAGCCGGCAACATCGTACCGTAAGAAAATCTGTTTCCGTATGTAGTATTTCAGCCAAAGCGCGTGGCACCTGCCATGCGCTTCGGCATTGATACTTTAATTATGGCTGAGCTGCCGGCTCAGCCGGTCGGCGCGCATGGCGCAGGTCTTGTATTCAGCGCTCTGCGGTGCATAATGGCGCATTGCTTCTTCATACATCGTGCGCGCGCGCGCGGGATGATTCATCAACTCATTCAGGCGGGCTTTGTTGAAATAGAGCGCCGGGCTTTTTGACCGCAAGCGTTCGGCGGATAATAAATTTTGTTCAGCGCTCTTGAGCAGTGAGACATCCTTCTTTGTTTCAAAAAGGCGTATCTCAATCGCCGCCACATTGACATAGAGCGAGGTTTCTGAAGGCGAAATGCGCAACGCGACACGATAATCTTCGAGCGCGGCTTCAAGCCGACCGCGTTTTTGCAGAAACTGGCCGCGATTGTAGCGGGCCGCAAACGACCGCGGTGCCACACGAACCGCATCATTGTAAAGTTTATGCGCAGTTTCGTTTTCCCGCCATTTTTCATGGATGATCGCGAGGTTGATGGCCGCCGAGACTAACTCGGCATCTAACCGCAACGCTTCGCGGTAGGCCTTTGCCGCCGCAGCATAGTCAGAACGGTTATGGAATTCCACACCTGCCTTGAAAGCCTTGACCGCAGGCGAATATGCTGTGGCTGGCTGCGGGGCGAGGGCCTGCAGAGAGGTAAGCAGACAGGTGGCCGTCAGCAAGCAGCGCAGCATCTACTCCAGTTGTCGGAGTAAAGAGGGCCTTTAAGGAGCAAAAACCGGCTTTCGGTCAGCGCTGTTCAATCGAATAGGCTTTGGTATATTCGGTGATGATTTCAAGAATAAATCGCTTCCATGAGTCGCGATCTTCAGGGTTTATCGTCAGGTTGCGCATACGCGGAACAATCGGCTGCGGCTTGATCACCGTGTGCATAATCTCGAGCATGCGAATATAGGGATCGGTGCGGGCGATCAGCTGGTAAAATGCGAGCTCTTCTTTGAGCCTTTCGGGTTGCATTGGAATATAACCCACGACCGCAAGCTTCGGAAAAAGGGCTTTGTTATACAGAGCCGCAAACTCCTTGAACGAATCCACGCGATCGATGAACGCCTCGTATGCGCCACCGCCAATATTCATCACCTGCGTCACAAGGTCCATCGAGAACTGAATACCCACTGGGGTACTCATGTCGGAGACGAGAACAATGCCCTCGTCGGGCTGGAATGTTTTTACTTGGTGCTCGGCCTTAAAATGGCGCTTGAGCAGCATCACTTTCGAAATGTCGATATCGCTGCCCTTGGCAACGAGTACCTCGCCCGACGGCAGTTTGATATCTTCGCGTGAAATCACAAACCGGCGTTTTTTGACGTTGAGGTTAATCGTGCGCAGTGCTTTGACTTTTTCTTCGAGCTCGTTGAGCGTGCTCGAGCCAATGCGCAATATATTGGACGAACGAATCTCGCCGGTCGACATAACAGGTAATTCCCGGTCGGTCAGAGGCAGTGTCATTAATTTTTTAGGCAATTTCCGCGACTATCTCATTATGCATAATTAGTGCCCTGCGGCACAGCGGCGGGGTTGTGATACTGCGGTGTTGATAGCAAAACCTACCTGCATCTATAGAGAAGGGGCATTGGTATTTCGCTTTGCGCTGCGCCCTGACCATAGCTCGTGCCCGAGCTTGGCATTCTGGCAATTCTTTCACGATATCGTCTGGCAGATCGGCGCTGCGGGTGTTTTTTTAGCGCGCTCCTCACGCGGAATTTTTCAGCGTCCATTTCGTGCCGGTAAAGTTTCTTTCGAAATCTACACCATTGGCTGGCAGTCACTCGCGATCATTCTGTTTACCGGTGCCTTTACGGGTATGGTGTTGGGGTTGCAGGGCTATCACGTGCTCAAGCGCTTTGGTGCCGATGGTTTTTTAGGATCTCTAATCGCCAAAAGTCTGCTCGCCGAACTTGCGCCAGTGCTCTCGGCTCTGCTGATTATCGGACGTGCGGGTTCGGCGCTGTGCGCCGAGATCGGTGTGATGCGCCTTTCAGAGCAGATCGAAGCGCTCGAGTGTCTCGCAATCGATATCTATAACTACATCGTTTCGCCCAAACTTCTCGCGACACTGATTGCGTTGCCTCTTTTGGTATTTGTTTTTACTGTCAGCGGTATGCTCGGCGGGTACATTTCGGGCTGTCTTGTGTTGGGCGGTAGCGTCGGAGATTATTACCAGAGTATGCGCGATATGATCGATTTCGCGACCGTGCGCATGGCTCTCATTAAATCTGTTGTTTTCGGCGTTCTGATCGTGACGGTATGTGCTTTTCGCGGTCTCTATGTGCACCACTATTCGGGGCGCGGTGCCCTCGCGTTATCACGGACCACAACCTTTGCGGTCGTCGTGTCATCGGTCGGTGTACTTCTGCTCGATTATCTGCTCACGGCGGTGCTGATCTGATGAAGCGCGAAACCAAGTCGCCAGAAATCGCGATCGAACTCAGCGGTATCAGCAAAAAGCTCGGTGGTTTGCCGGTGCACCACAACCTGAACCTCAAAGTAGAAAGGGGCAAAACTACGGTCGTGGTCGGTGCGAGCGGCTCGGGTAAGAGTGTGATGCTCAAGTACATTCTCGGCTTCATGTTGCCCGATGAAGGCGAAGTCAAGGTATACGGCAAGAGCATTCTTGGTCTGAGCGAAACCGAAATGAAAAAAGTGCGCGCGCGTTATGGCGTCGTTTTTCAGGGGGCGGCACTGTTCGATTCGCTCAGCGTGTTCGACAATGTCGCGTTGCCGCTTGTGGAAAAAACCAAAAAGACGAAGGCGGAGATCGAAGATCAGGTGATGCATTATCTTTCTGAAATGCGCATAGCCGACGCACGGCATAAAATGCCAGCCGAACTTTCGGGGGGTATGCAACGGCGGGTTGCTTTAGCCCGCGCGCTGCAGCTGAGTCCAGAAATTGTACTTTTTGATGAACCCACGACGGGGCTTGACCCCGAAACGAGTGAAAACATTTACGATCTGTTTATCGAAACGCAGCAGCGTCTGCAATACACCGCTCTTATTGTCAGCCATGATATACCGCGCATTTTCCGTGTCGGCGACTGGATAGCGGTACTAAACGGCGGTAAGATTGAATCGGTGATTGCGCCGCGGCAGGCGATGAAAAAGGCCAGCGGTTGGCTGAGAAAGATGCTCGATGTCTGATTAAGGGGATATAAACCATGAAACGTACAGAAATCTACACCGGACTGTTCATTGTGTTCGGTCTATTTTGTTTCTCGTGGGTGGCACTTTCGCTCGGTGGATTACGCATGTTCGGTGACAGCCGCCATGTGTATTATGCCGACTTCCAGTCGATATCGGGTGTAAAGCCGGGTGCCGTCGTCGAGATTGCCGGGGTTCAGGTAGGCAATGCGACCGAACTAGTTCTGAAAGATAACCGGGCACGCCTTGTTCTGCGCATCGACCGCCATATCAAAGTTCCGGTAGATTCGATTGCCGCGATACGCACACGGGGGTTAATTGGCGAGAAGTTTGTCAAAATTACCCCGGGCGGTGATGACGAGTTGCTCAAACCGGGCGGTGAAATCAGCGAAACCGAATCGGTCGTTGATCTCGAAGAAATGATCGGCAAATTCATTTACGATAAGAAAGACTGATGAATCTGAAGTTCCTTGCAGATCTTGAGCAATTGCTTGTCGAAAGACGGCAGAATATGCCCGAGGGGTCATATACCACAAAATTGTTTCAATCCGGCCCGCAGAAAATACTGCAAAAAGTCGGGGAAGAGACAATTGAGTATATTCTCGATGCCCAAAATGCCGATAAACAAAAGGCAGTATATGAAGGTGCAGATCTCATTTACCACTTTATGGTGTCGCTTGTCGCGCAGGGCTGGTCGCTCTCTGACATCATTGCCGAGCTGGAAAAGCGGCATAAACCCAAGGGTGGCGGCTAAGTTCCTCTGCGGCGCCTTGTTCGCGGTTTCTGCTGCCAGCGCGCAAACAAAACCTGCAGCACCGGCAAAGCCGGCAAGCGCAGCAAAACCCGCTACCGCGGCGCCGGCCGCAAAACCCGTTGCACCGACAGCCGTAGCTGAGCCGGCAAAAAAGACCGAACCCGCAACACCGCCTAAGGCAGAACCGGCCGCAGCCAAAGCCGCAGCGCCGCAGCATCCCGAACTCATCGGCCGCATACGCGAGGCATTGAAATTTGGCAATTCACAACAGGTGCGCGATGCGCTCAATACTCTCAGTCGCCTGACCGAGGCAGAGCAGCGATCGCTCATGACCGAACTCAAAAAAACATGCAGTTCGTCTGATCCGCTGGTTCTGCGCAAGATGGCTGAATTCATCGGCAATGCCCCGTTTCATGATCTTGACGATGAACTGGCGAAATTTCTACAAGAAAAGACCAACGACCAATTGTTCTTTGCCACAGTCGGGGCGCTGGCGCGAAAGAAACCCGCTTCTGCATTGCCCCACCTGATAAAAGAAATCCGCGAACAAGATTTCTCGAAACCCGGAAACCGTATTCCCGACGAACTGCATCTGCTTGCGGTCTACAAAGACCACTCGCTGCAGCCTTACTTAATGGAGAAACTGATCGCCGCCGACACGTATGCCGATTACCGTAGCGGCATTCTGAAGTACTTGAGCGAAGCGACACCGTGGAGCGAAACCATCAGGGCGCAGGTGATGAAAATATTTCTCGATGAAGTCGAGCCGCTTACCGTGCGCGGATCAGCGGCGTACGCGCTCGGTAAAGCGCAGGTGACAGAAGCCAAACCGAAGCTGAAAGAAGCGCTTGGGAAAATTGAGGCGATGAAAAGCTCTGACGAGAAAAAGCGCTACACGCGCTTTCGCATGCAGGTGATCTCAAGTCTTATATTGCTGAAAGACAATGAAGTCAAAGAAATTCTCTATGCAATGGCGCGTGACGACGATGAAATCGTGCGCGCCCGCGCGATCCATCAGATCGGCATTCTAAAAATTCCCGACGCACGCGAGCTCTTGGAATACAAGGCCAAGTTTGATCCCGCAGTACGCGTGCAGCGCGAAGCAAAAAAAGCCCTCAACCTGCTTGATGGCAAAAAAGGTGCGGTCGAGGAGCCGCAGCGCGAACAGTGAAACGTGCTGCACTTTTATTATTTTCGTTGAGCCTCGCGTTTACGGCAAACGCATTCATGGCGCCGGGAGATCCCACTCTTGAGATCGCTGCGAAACAGGGTGAGCCACCCGTGCTTTTTCTCAAGTATCAGCATCACGAAGGCGATTACCTCGTTTTTTACGATGCCGACGGTTCGATTTTGCTGATGCGCTATCGCATAGACCGTTGGGATTATGACAACGACACGCTGCGCGATTCTTTGCGCCGCGGTACCACGTACAAAATTTTGCTTGCGAAACTCACCAAACTCGATGAAGGGCAGGTACCTGCGGGTGTGACGGGGTCGGGGGTACCGCGGGTACCCGTAGTGCGAAAAATCCGCCGCATCCGGGAGCTTTATCTCGGTGAAATGCGCGGTATCAACGAGTCAGCGCTGCGCGACTTGCGCTACTGACATGCTGCTGCTGTTGCTTTTTTTGCTCACTCTGGCGTGCGCCTTCTTTTCAGGCAGCGAAGCGGCCATTTTTTCACAAGACTCCGCGCGTCTGGCTCGATCTTCGGGCGCGGTGTTTACGGCAAAATTGCGCAAGACGATCATTGGCTGGCTCAAGCGGCCCGAGCGCATTATCACCGGGCTTTTGTTGGGCAATCTGATCGTAAGCATTGCGATCACCGACTTAGGGGAAACGTATATCGCAAGTCAATTCGGCACTATTCCGCATGGTCATATCATTCTGCCGATTGTGATCACATTATATGTACTGACATTCGGCGAGGTGATTCCGAAAATTGTTGCGCTCGTCTTCAAAGACAGCTGGATTCGTGTTCTGCAGCTACCGCTGAGAATCTGGTTTCGTATTGCGCACCGTTTTACGATGCCTTTTGACCGACTGACAACCTCGGTGGTGAAGCCGCTCAAACCGGTCAAAAGTGAGCTCAGCGAGCACGAGCTTGTCGATGCTGTTCGCTTTGCCGAAGAACACGGTCTTCTTAAGGGTGAAGAGATGCGTATGCTGTCGCGCTCGATCGCCTTTTACAATAATACGGTATACTCTGCGATGATACCGCGCTCGCAGCTTCTCATGCTGCCCGACGGATCGTCCGTTGCACAGTGCCGCAAGGCGTTTCGTGGTTCTACGTCGAGTTTTGCCACCATTTACAAGCGAAACTCTGTGGAGATTGCCGGTGTTGTCTATCTGCGCGGGGTCGTGCAACTGTTGCTCAGCCGCAAAAAGAACCTTGAACAGAAAGTTTATCCGGTGGATTTTTTGCCTGCCAGTCTATCACTCTCGGCTGCGTTACAGACACTGATGCACAGTCGGCGCGACCTTGCCGGCGTCGTCGATGAAGCAGGTGCCTTTATCGGTATGGTGACGTTGCGCGGCATTATCGATCACATTCTCGGTGCAAGCTTCACTGCTCAACCCGACGACCAATATCTGACCGCGCTCGACAGCCGGCGCTTCCGTGTGTCTGCGCAAATGCCGCTCGACCGGTTTAACGAGCTGTTTCGTACCAACCTGCGTGCGCAGGTGAGCGAGACGATCGGGGGGTTTATCCTTGAGAAACTCGACGGCTTTCCGCATGAAGATGATGAGATCGAAGTAGGATCACTGCTGTTTAAGAATTTTCAGCTCAATGAACGCAAAATCACCGAATTCGTTCTGCATTTGAGGCGCAATGGTTAGCATTGCCATCTTTATTTTCTGCCTCATCTGTGCGGCATTTTTTGCAGCCACCGAAGTTGCGTTTTTTAGCCTCACTCCGCTCACCGTCACGCGCGGCGAACGCAACCGGCTCGAAAAACTCTATCTCAGCAAAAACGACCTGATTGCGATGCTGCTTACCGGCAACAGCCTCGCCATTGTCTGCGGCACGCTCGCACTTGATGCATTGCTGCCACCGGAAAAAGACCTCTATCTGAAGGTGCTCGCCTTTTTTGTCGAATTGATCCTCTTCTTTCTGTTATCAGAGGCGTTACCTAAGGCAGTCGGCAGGCGAAAGAATATTGTGATGCTCGAAAAATCTTACCGCGTCATCTGGATGTTCTATTACCTGCTGTTGCCGATGAGTTATGTTTTCCTCAAAATATCGCGTTTCATAGGTAAAATCGGTGTAGCGCGCCCCGACGATGCCCGACTCGAGGTGTTCCGTTTTATTTCAGAGCATACCGGCGAAAGCAAGCTACCGCTCACCGAATCTCTCGCAACGTATTCGAGTACGACCATACGCGAAATTATGACGCCGATGAGTGAGTTGTTCTCGTTGCCGGCCGGGGCGCGCCTGTCTGAATGCGCAGAGACGCTGGAAAAAAGTTCTTATTCGCGCTACCCGGTTTATGAAACGATCCCTGCCGAAATATCGGGTTATGTGGATCTTCGTGATCTACTCGATATACCCGCGAGCACGCGCGTCAGGCAGGTGATGCGGCCGGCGCTGTTTTTTCCCTATTCGCTCAAGGTCGATCAGTTGCACGCCGAGATGCGGCGCTTATCGCAACCGATTGTGTTCGTCGTGAATGAATACGGATTAATTTTGGGGATGGTGACTGAAGAGAATCTCGCCGAAGAACTTGTTGGCGACATTTTCAGTCATGACCAGAAGCTCGAAACCGAATATTTACAGCAGGTGCAATCTGGTGTGTTTGAAATCGATTGTGTAATGGACATTGATGATTTCGGCAAGGCATTTGCGCTGAATATTCAGAAAGAAAATTTCGAAACCCTCGGTGGATATCTGCTGTCAGAATGCGGGCATATTCCGCTCGTGAATGAGCGTGTTGAGTTGCCGCCGGGCGAGTTTACCATTCTTGAAGCAACAAGGCGCGCCGTACGCCGCGTGCGCTTCAAACCCAAAAAATCAGGTCGCGCCTAAGCAAGCTGCTTGGCGGCAAAAAATTCTTTGATCCAGCCGACGATGTCGCCGGCGTTTTCGAGCACCGCATTATGGGTACCGCGCGGAATCGAAAAATACCACGAACTGGCGACTGCCTGATGCACTCTTTCTGAATGTATCGGCAAGGCAAACAGATCGTTTTCACCCGAGATCACCAAACACGGAGCGGCAATGCTGTGGAACTGGCCGTCGTTGCTGTGCTCGTGAATCGCATGCGCCATGTGTAAAATATACTCAAAATCGAGGTCCGCAAGCTGGTCGAGAAACGGACGCAGCTCTTCTTCTCTGACAAGATCAGGATTGAGCAGCGCGCCGCGGCCGAGTGTGACGCGCACGGGGTAGGGCAGACGGTGAGCGCTACGCCAAGCAAGCCGGTACAAGTTCTTGAGCGCCGGAAACAGCTGCACCGTTATTTTAAGCAACGGGGCAAAAATACCTAAATTGAGAAAACTGTCGAAAATATTGCCATAAATCCCCAATAACAAGACGAGGCTTTTGACATGATGGTTGCCTCTGTGGTTCCATTCAACCGCGAGCTGGCAACCCATGCTGTAACCCATCAGATGAATCGGTATATTGCCTAAATGGCGGTGCAGCGCATCGATGTCGGCGAGCACGGCATCTACCGTGATTTTCTCGTATTTTTCGCGGTAGGCAAGGCCCTGGCCGCGATAATCGAACGATATGATCTTGAATTGATCGGCTAAGCCGTCGATGACCTTGGCTATATTGAACTGATTGCAGGTAAAGCCGTTGAGAAGAAAGATCGTCTCTTTTGCGTCGTCGCGGCCATAAACAAAATAGGGCAGCGACACGCCGTCGGTGGCAGTAAAATATCCGGCTGGTTTCGGATATTTGTCGAAACTGTACATCCTTGTGCACCTCGCTTTGGCCGTGCCACGTCAAGAAATAGTTGAAGCGACCGCGGGCGAAAAATGTCTGCACGCTCCGGTCTATGCGCCAGCTTTTGAAACGCAAATTGTTACTCGCCTCGGTGATCTTTATCGCCGTGCTGCCGATTCTTGCTTCGGCCCTCTTTATTACGTATCGTTCTTTTCAGCAGGCAAAACTGGATGCTGTAGACCGCGCCAAGTCGCTATTGTCGCACATTTCAGAAAAACAAGAAGAACTCGTGGCGCAGACGATGCAGTCTTTGCGTATACTCTCAATGCTGCCCGAAGTGCGCGGTGGCGGTGCAACCTGTGCGCGGTTCATGGCCGGTTTCATCAACAGTAATCCCGTATATGACAACGCGGGCGTCGTCGATACCAACGGTGACATTCGCTGCAGCGGATTGCCGTTGAAGACGAAAGTCAATATTGCAGAACGCGAGTGGTTTGCGCTCACGCTGAAGACCGCTTCACCACAAATTGGTGGTCTGCAATTCGGTAAGCTCAGCCGCAAGCCCGGCATTATCGCCGCGATGCCACTCAAGGGAGCCGATGGCGAAATCAGCCGCGTGCTCTACCTTTCGATCAGCGTGCAATGGCTCGAAGATGTGTTCGCCGAATATACGCTGCCCGAAAAATCGCAGATTACCGCGCTCGATACGCAGGGTGTCGTCCTGTTCCAGCATCCGCTCAAGGTTGATAACGAAGCTTCTCTGATGGGTAAACCTTACCCGAATGAAAAGATCTGGAAGCATATCAAGAATTCCGGAGAAGTCATTGCGCCCGCGCGTGTCATCGAAGATGGTAGCCGCAACGTCTATACCTTCCAGCGTATTGGCGCAGAAGACCGCGTGGCGATGATCATTGCGCTCAAATTTCTCGAATCGGCGATTTACCGCGATGCCACGCACAATATGGTGACGCTGATCTTAGGCCTATGCCTTTCGCTGATCGCTACGTTTCTCATCGCCTACGTTGCGGGTAATTATCTGTTTCTGCGTCCCGTAGAACAGGAAATTGAAAAACTCAACGACGTCGCCGAAACCGATCCTTTGACGCAGATTCTCAATCGGCGTGGTTTCACAAGGCTTACGGGTGAAAAGATTGCCGGAGGTACCATCGGCGATCAGCACGCAGTGTTGCTGATTGACATTGACCATTTTAAATCCATCAACGATCAGCACGGGCATGCCACCGGCGACGAAGTGTTGCGCGAGACCGTCAACCGCATTCGCACGGTGCTCAGGGAAAACGAAATTTTCGCCCGCATTGGTGGCGAAGAATTTGCCATCTTTATACCCCTCGTGACGCGGGAGAATGCGATCGTGCTTGCAGAGCGCATTCGTGTTGCGGTCGATAGCCTGCCGTTTGAAACGGGTATGGGCAAACTCAAAGTTTCGGCTTCAGTCGGTGTCTGCCATGCGACGGCGCGGTTGACAATAGATAAATTTCTCGAACGCGCGGATAAAGCCCTGTACAAGAGCAAACGCACCGGCAGAAATAAGGTATCGATTTAAGTTATCGGAAACGACTTTCAGTCCTTTCCGGCGCTGCCCAACAGTGGTTCGTCGAATGAACGCACGTCGTCGTTCGGCAGACCCGCGGGGTATTGATCACGCACCGAGTGCACGGCGTTGATCGCCATCTCCAGATGCTTTTCTTTGCTGTTCTTGTAAAAAGCCTGTGCCTCATTCGACAGTTTCGGCCGCCCGTGCAATGGTTTGTCACTCACGCACAACAATGTCGCATGCGGAATTCGGTAGCGGTAGCCGTTGGCCGCAATCGTCGCCGATTCCATATCGACCGCTATCGAGCGTGACATTTTCATCGTTTCAATTGTTGCGCGCTGATTGAACTCCCAATTGCGGTTGTCGGTTGTATAGACAGTGCCGGTGCGGTAGGCAATACCCGCCGCTTCAAGCTCGCGACGCAGCGATAGATTCAGTATAAAATTCGGTATGACCGGTATGTGCGCGGGCAGAACTTCTTCCATCACACGGTCGGCACGTAGATAGGCCGAAGCGAGCACATAGTCGCCGATTTCCTGATGGTTGCGTAAGCCGCCGCAATGACCGACCATAATCATGAGATCGGGACGCAGCACGGCGACGTGGTCGGTGATGGTCTTTGCATTCGCCGGCCCCACACCGATATTGATCAAGGTGATGCCGTTATTGCCCGGTTCGACGTGATGGTAAGCGTGCATTTGCGCACCGGCATTGGCGGGTTTCGCACAGTCAGGGAAAAGGCCTATGAATGCTTCGACATGCATACGGTAGTTAGTAAACAGAATATGTTTCTGAAAATCTTCTGCCTTGGTCGAGGTGTAGTGCTCGAGGCGATTCAGCGAAATATCGATGCGTTCAGGGTTGAACAAGAAGAGCTTCTTCTTTCTTAAATCCCATTCGTCTTCACTGAGGTTGGTGAATAGTTCCGGATCGTAGAGATCGCGCCGGCGGCGCGAGGGATTAATTTTGATATCCGCCTGCATGGCGATCAGCCCGGCAAATTCACGCGTGAGATAGGTACGTAGTGCCGCCGGCCGCGAAAATTCGCCTTTGAGCACCGGGTTAAACTGCGACCAGGGCCTCGTGATTTCAACCATCGGGTAATGGCCTTCGTCGAAAATTCTGCACATCGCCTCGACGTGTGATTTTGCTGCAGCGAGATTGCTGTCGGGGATTAGATTATGAGCCTCGGCCATCGGCCTTGACGCAGCAACGATCACAGGGAGAAAACTACTTTAATGGCTTCGATGACGAGAGGCGCATTGCCTCGCGCATCCATCGAGGAAAAACGCTCAACGGAAGTTGAATATATGTTCATTCATTAATGGCCTCATTTGGCCCCGGCGCGCCATCTAATGTATTGACGGCTTACTGTATATTATTTCGTCGCTATAAAAATAGACCGGGTTCTGGTGGCATATTTGCTGGCATCCCGAAATCGTAACGGAAAAAAATGAGAAAACAATCACCCGGCACAAATATTTTTTATGCACTACTGCTCACCCTCTCGCCGTTGGCGCTGAGTGCACAGACGCAATTTCCAGAAATACCCAAAATAGATGAAGAGGGCGGTGAGAATACCGCAAAGCCTGCCAAACCAGCTGAAACTAAACCGGCAGAGAAACCCGCGGAGAAAGCGGGCAAAGGTCCGGCAGATGAAAAAGGTACACCGGGCGAACAAAAACCCGAAGGTGAGAAGAAAGGCAATTCAAAACTCAATCAACTTTCCGAAGCGGCGATCGATCGCACCGGCACGTGGATGTATGAGTTCGAGCGCCAGTTTGCCGTGCGCAAAACAAAACCCGAATTTGAATTCCTGTGGGGCTTCAATATGCTGCAGGAATTCCACGCGTACAACAATACCGACCTGAGAAAACTGAACAGTACGAATGATTACCAGATTCGCACGACGGATGACCAGCAGGGGCTGGCGCTGACGCGCGCCAAATTTGATACCGCGTTTACTTTTCCCAAACAGCGCGTGGGTCTTGAAATGTCATTCGGCTTCGACGGCGTGTGGGGCAGCTTTCAGTTGCAGGGCAACGGTAATCCGGGCACACGTATTGCACGTGCGAACATGTTCTGGGAATTCTTTAATATGAATGATTTTGTGGCCGACATGGTCATCGGCCGCCAGTTTTTCAGCGTCGGCGGTATTCAGAATGACTACATGCTGCGCGACGTGCTCGACGCGCTCGTCTTTAATGTGCACTGGAAAGACAAGATCGATGTAAAAATTCTCGGCGTGGATGTCTATTCGGGCGCTAACAGCTATGGATCTGGTGAGAACGATCGCTGGAACGACGAGTTTCAGTATTTCTCGCGCGACACTACCAACAAGCTTGCCGGCCTCAACGGTGACGTTTCGACCTATCGTACCGGCATCGTTGCCAGCGGCGAACCGTTTATCAAGAAACTCACGAAGTGGCGTATAGACCCGCGTGTTTATGCATTTTATGCGCGTGTGCGCGGTACGAAGGGCGGTTCAGACTATTCGGAAAACGGCCGTATCGGCAACTTCTCCGATAACGACTGGTCGGGATTATTCGGTGGCCGTGTGGCGGCGCACCTGCATGAAAAAATTCCCATGTTTTCGCAGTTTATTGTCTACGTCGATGGCGCGTTATCTACCGGTTCAGATCTGCGTCGCCAGGGGCAGCCGATTGCCGACTACACGACCGTCGGTTTCGGTAGCGGTGTCACCGCACAGCTCAAAGCATTGTTTGGCTTTCTCGCCCCCCTCGCCGAGGTGGATTTCTTTTATGCGCAGGGGCCCAAATACGACAATAATGGCAACATGATTTCCCACGGCTTTATCTCGATGCGCTGCGACCGCATCGGTGGTACGCTGATGCGCCGGTATTGGGGTGTAAGGCCGTCGGGTTATGTCGGCTAT
>JAEUSA010000356.1 GCA_016788945.1 Leptospiraceae bacterium | reverse complement strand
CTTGCCGACTGGCATCTGCACGAAGGCGCGCTGTCCAAAGAGTTTGTGTTCAGGGATTTCAGTGAAGCTTTTGCCTTCATGACGCGCGTCGCGATGATTGCTGAAAAAATGGACCACCACCCCGACTGGAATAATACATATAACCGCGTGCACATTTCACTGATGACGCATGACAAAGGCGGGCTCACCAAGCGAGATACCGACCTCGCCGAGGCCATCGAAAAACTACTCGCATAAGACTTCAGTCATCATCGTGTTTGGGAACTGCTTTCTGCAGCTCCTGTTTTATGCCGGTGTCGCCATGAATTTCACGGTGAATTATTTTTCCGCCCTCGAACGAGGTATAGAGCATGAGCGCTGCGGAGCTTGCTGCTACCAACGCCAGCACGGCAAAGACCTTTCGCAAATGAGCGTATGAAGAAATGATGGCAAACCATGCGAGAAGCGAAAATCCCCCGGTTACCAACACCGCGCCAAAAGCGAGCTTGGCGCTGCGTTCGTGTGGTTTAATGGTCGCCTTTGCGGTACCGATGCGCTCCAATACATGCTCCGCCCCCTCACCCGAGAGAAAAGCGGGCACGGCAAACAGTGCAGCGCCGACTAACGCTAACACTGCGGCGCGCTTCCAGAACAAATTTTCCGTGAGCACAGCGACGATCATCAACAGCAAGCCGAATACAGACAGCACGACCGGAAAATGGTTTAGCGCCAGGTGAAAATGGACAGCATTCATGCGTTCTGATTCGACAAATCGCTCACGGCGGCAAAAAGTTTCTGTGCTGCTACCGTTTCACTGCGAACGAGAACTACTCGCAAGAGCCGTCGAATCTGTCAGAGCGCAGACGCAGCCCGACTGGCAGCTGGTGCTGGTCGCCAACAACGCCGACGCAGAGACCTTACGCATCGCGCATGAACTTGCCGCCGGCGAAAACAAAATCCAGCTCGTTGAAGAAAAAATTCCCGGCATCGCCTTTGCATTGAACACAGGCCTCGCGCACTGCACCGGTGAATACATTGCGCGGCTGGATGCCGATGACCGCATGCCGCGCGACAGGCTGCAACTGCAGAGCGAATACCTTGACCAACACAGCGATACAGGCCTTGTCAGCGGCCGGGTAAACTTCATCACTGATGCGGGCCAGGGCTACGATCATTACGTGGCACAAATCAATAGTTGGATAACCCACGACACCATGTTTCGTTACCGCTTCGTCGAATCTCCCGTCGCACACCCGAGCGTGATGTTTCGCCGCGTGCTGATCGAAAAGTACGGCAATTATGCGACTCACGAAGTGCCTGAAGACTATGAATTATGGCTGCGCTTTTTTTCACACGGGGTAAGGTTTGCGAAAATCGGTGAAGGCGTACTCGATTGGTACGACTCACTCGGCCGTTTATCGCGCACGCACCAAAACTACGCACGGCGCGCGTTTGACCGCGCACGCATGCAATACCTGACCGAACTTTTGCCGTCGCTGACACGGGGCAGGCCGCTGTGGATATGCGGCGGCAAATACGCACGTAAAAAAGCCACCCAACTTTCGGCCTCGGGCATTGCCGTCACGGGTATTGTGGATCTAGTACCGAAAAAACTCCACACGATGCGCAGCATGACCTATGCCGAGCTGCCGCCAGCGGGGAACATTTTTCTGGTTTCATTCGTCTCAAACCGCGATGGCTACCGGATTGTCGAGAAGCGGCTGACCGAGATGGGTTATCAGGCTGAGCGCGATTTTCTGCTCGCCGCATAGCGGCGAGCAGATAGCATCAGCTCTGCTTATTAAAATCCACCGCAAACCAGAGAATGAGCAATGGACCGTTTTCCCGCTTCCACATTGCCGGCCCCATGAATAGACCTTGCGAAACTTCCCGGATTTCATCATGAATCTTCGCGATGAACCAGGGGTTCTCGGGCTGCTCATAGTCGAGATAGATACATGGCTTGCCGTCAATCGCCGAAGGCTGCACGCGCGTCGCAAATGGAAACCAATCCATGTTCGCAACGAGCAGCTTAACGCGGTTGATGCCGGTGCCTTCAGAACCCGACTTGTGGCTGAACGTTTTGCCATCCCAAGGAAATACGCCCATGGCCGAAAAACGACGAATCGCCGTGGCGACGAGATTCTGCCCGACCTGGTCGACCGCGAGCATTCGTCCTTTCGGTTTGCCGTTGACGACAGAGAGGTCGGCCGGCAGGGCCGCGCTGCGGTAGAGCGCATCCAGTTCGGCCGAGCTCATTTCGGCGAGCGTATCGAGTGTATGCCGCGCATTGTAGACCCGCGCGGTCGACGAGGCGCGCCCGGCTCCCTTATCGGCTGTAGTTGCTGTACTCATGTGAACTCCTTAATGGGTGCCACGAAAACTCACGAAGCGACCCGGTATTTGGCTCCGCAGCTCTGCCAGACGCATAGCTATGGAATTCCATGGCTGTTTCTACAGTACTTTTTGCCCAAAATCGACCGTTCTTATAAAAATAGACCATTTTTTGCCAGCTAAGGATTTCCATAGCTAGCAAAACGCGGATTTTTCCTGTTTACCCGGCAGGCAAACCCGACAATCGCGCGTACGTGATCGGCTATTTCTTCATTTTTTGTGCGTTCTTGGCCATTTTGCAGCTGCTCGCCCGTGCCTCGCTCGGCCGCCACACGGCTCGCCACCGCTACCTGTTGCTAACGCTCGCGATCTTGGCTTACATCCTCTACTTTGCGGGCACGCTGGTTTCACCCACCGTATTTCCCCCGCCGCCGGGGCTGCACTGGCACCTGCCGGTTCTCTTCACCCTCGGCCCGAGCATCCATTACTTTCTCAAGTTTTCGCTCTTGCCCGATGAAGAGATACCGACGTACAAGATCGCCCTGCAATGGCTGCCTGCGGTACTCTGCCTGCTGTTCATCGCCTCGCCCCTCTATGCGCAAAGGGGGATTTCCCTCGTCGAGCTCTTGCGCGGCTTTCCTGATAAAAAACATGACACGCACGATTATCTCGCGATGGCCGCATTCGCGGTGAATACCGGCTATTATGTGTTCAATGCCTGGGGTGCGCGCTTTCTGCTACGATTGCCGCTCGCAGAATTTGCCGGCATCCGCCGCTACATCGCCATATTTTTGGTCGGCTCGATCGTCACGCCGGTGATTGCTTTCATTGCGATAGTCTGGCACAGCATCGACCTTTTGAGCGTCAGTTGCGGATTAATCTCGTTCAGCATTATTTTCGGTTATATT
>JAEUSA010000336.1 GCA_016788945.1 Leptospiraceae bacterium | reverse complement strand
ATAGGAACCGACGTTTTATTTGCCGCAACCTTGCTGCGGCGCGGTGAACTGGTCGCCATGCCCACCGAAACCGTCTACGGCCTCGCAGCGAATGCATTGAACAGCGAAGCGGTAATGAAAATTTTTGCCACCAAGAGCCGGCCGCTGTTTAATCCGCTGATTGTGCATGTGCATGATACGAATGAGATCACCAAGTATGCGGCGGATGTCCCTTTGAATGCGTGGCGGCTTGCCGAACGATTTTCCCCGGGCCCCCTGACCTATGTGCTGCCGCGCAAGAGCAATATTCCCGATGTGGTGACGGGGGGCGGCGAGACCGTCGCTGTGCGTATACCGGCACACCCGATGGCGCGCGAACTGCTATCGCTGGTAGATTTTCCGCTCGCCGCGCCGAGCGCAAACCCTTCGGGTTATATCAGCCCCGTTTCGGCGGCGCATGTCGCCGAAGGACTCGCCGGCAAGATACCTTATGTTTTAGATGGCGGTGAGTGTTCCATCGGCCTCGAATCGACGGTGGTGGCATTTGCCGGCGACAGCATTCAGGTGCTGCGCGCCGGGGGCATTACGATCGAAGCGCTGCAAGAAGTCTGTCCAAATGTCGACTTGCGCATGCATAACGGCATAGGTTCTCCGGGACTTTTGAAATCTCACTATGCGCCGCGCACCCCGCTCGTCGTCGGCAATCTCGCACGCCTCGCTGACGAATATGCCGGCCGCAAACTGGCGGTGCTGGCGCTGGCGGATTTCCCCCGCGCAGAGAATATCGTCACGAGCGAAGTGCTATCGCCGAGCGGTGATCTTGCCATGGCCGCGCGCAATCTGTTCGCCGCGATGCGCCGCCTCGATCAATCGGGTGCCGAAATTATTATTGCTGAGCGCATGCCCGACCATGGTTTCGGCGTCGCGATCAATGACCGGCTCGAACGTGCCGCAGCACACCCATGACAGAAAAAAAGATACAGATCATCGCCCCTACCTTGCTTGACGAACTCACTCAGCGAGCGATCGGCTCGGCACGCCAGCGCACCAACCACAACTTCCACCAGACGTACGATGAAAATCCGAACCGTTTTCTGAACGTCATGGTCAAAGGCACTTATGTTACTCCGCATCGACACACCACACCGCCCAAGAGTGAAAGTTTTGTGGTGCTGCGCGGGCAACTGCTCTTTTTGACCTTCGATGATCAAGGCGGATTACAATCAGCCACGCGGTTGGGCGCGCATGGATATCATCGTGATAGCGCGCAACAAGCGACCTCGTGTCGCACTGGCGCCGATGACAATTATGGCATCGACATTGCCCCCGGAATCTGGCACAGCATTATTGTCGAGAGCGAGACAGCAGTATGCTTCGAAGTGAAACCGGGACCTTATGCGCCTGCGAGCGATAAAGATTTTGCCCCATGGGCACCACGCGAAGGCGCATCAGAATGCTTGAAATATGCGGCAGATTTGTATGCCCTCGCACTGCAACATCTTGGCGGAAGCGCAGCCTTTCAAAGCGAGAAGTGACAGGCCTGTGCGCTAAGGCTCTTATCTGCGTCATTATCAAAGCCGCAAAATCTTTACGCCATCGAATGTGTGAACGTAACGCTGAAAGGAATCAGAGTGGCACCGCTCGAATCGGAAATCTGTGAAGAAAACATGACGGTATAGCTACCGGCCGCCAACCCGGTGAGATCGAACGTCCAGGTAATATTATCCGCCGTTGCAAGGTTGGTAATCCCCGCCCCGTTATTGACGGTAATAGAACCATTTGGAATGTTCACGGCACGGCTGAAAGTGACCGTCGCGTTAAACGTTCCGCCTGAACTGAGGGTCGGCGTAATATTTGTGCTGACGACGCTAATGGAGCCACCTGCCTTACCGCTGCCGCCGGGGCTCTCAAGCCTAGCTGAAAGATCATAGTTTGAGCATTGTAGCGAGAAGGCTGTCGGCAATGCGAAAATGATAATCAGTGTTCTTCTCATAAGTGGCGCGAGATTGATCTGGTATAGTGGGGTTGTCAATGATTACTTGCCGACCTGTCGCGATAAACTAATGACAATAATGTCATCACAAAAGGCTGTTATCATCGGTGCCGGCCCTGCGGGTCTCGGCGCTGCGCTCGCTCTTGCACGCATGGGGGTATCAGTAACGGTCATAGAAAAAGAAGCAGAAATCGGCGTCAACCGGCGCGGAGAAACAATCCGTTTTCACCAAGGCATGGAAGACCGACTGTACAAGGGCTTCTTTGAAGAACAAACCATACACCGCATCAACCAACGCACATATTATTCTCATACCGGTAAGAAGAAGGCCGATAGGCAAATCTCCACTTGGAACCTCATTATCGAGTACCCCCGCTTTGTGCAGGCGCTCGCAAGCGTGGCCGAAAAGGCGGGTGCGCAGATTGTAAAATCCGCACCCGTCGATCGCTACATCAAAGACGGCGACCGCGTTAGCGCCGTGGTGGCCAACGGAAAAGAATTTGCTGCGGATATCTTTTTTGCCACGGCGGGGCATCACGATCCGTCGCTTGACATCGGCAAACGCGCGCTCAGCAGAATCGATATTCCCATTCGCAAATACCTCGTGAAAAATTATGCCGGGCGTGACACCCATCTCGAGTATTTTTTTCACGTCGATGAGAGGTATCCGGCGATTGCGGCAATTTTTCCGCGCGGCAAGGGTGAAGCCGAGGTGCTTTATATGTTTCTTACCGACTCGGCGGCGAAGAAAGCTGCAAGCACGAATATTCCCGGTACACGCGGTGCCTCGGGGCGCGAGCATGACAAGTTGGATTTCCAATATATCGCATCGATCATCGACGACTTTGAGAATATCCACCCGGTGTTTGGCGAGAAGCTCACCGGCGCCAAACGCTATTATGAAACCAATACCCTAATACCGATGGGCGATATCGGTTCTGACATACTGCCGGCGCCCAACCTCGTGCTCGCGGGCGACGCGGTAGGTCAGGTAGAGGCGCGCGGCGGTTCGGGCATTCGTTCTTCTTTTATGATGGGCCAGATTTCAGCCCAAGCCGCGGTCGACACACTGCTCCGCGAAAATTTTTCCTCGCAGGCGCAATCCGCCTTCAAGAAAAAAGTGCTGGATTCGGAACAAATGCACGAACTCAAAGATCTGAATCTCAAGTTCGGCATACCGCGCAGGTTGTTTTTCTCAACAGTCACGAGCCCCAGCGCGATGGATACGTTTTGGTTTGCATTGGAATTTTTTATGCGATGATTATCTACCGAACCGCCGCTCGTGCCCAAGAGGCAAGCGGGTACCGCCTGCAATCGGAATACTTCTCTTGCCATTCGCAATAGTCACGTTGAGGATCTTTATACTCACGCGGCCAGATTGCGGGTAATTGTTCGGACACTCAAAACATCAGGCTCATCGAGGCGTAGATTCGTGAGACGCGTTGTAGCGTATCGAATGAACTCTGTACTCTGCCTACGCCCTTTTCGATTTCAGGCTGATCGCTGGTGAGGCTGTTCTGCGGTCTGACAAAGTTCTCGAGATAAGAGATCGGCATCTCGACCCCCGCCTCAAACATGAGATTCTTGAATTTTGCACCGAGGTGGATCGTATATATGTTCTGCGTCATCTTCCCGTAGACACGATCGCCCCGATAAAGCGTGGTTGTGCTACCATAAGCATAATCGATGACCATACCGGCACGCCAAAGATAACTTGTCCCGGCAAAGAGCCGCAACGCGGTGAAGTTGATCAGGTTAACATTGAGGTACGCGCTCACCTGTGCCAGCATTCCCATCGCGTACAAATCAACCCAAATATAACCTAAAGACCCGCGAATGCCGCCAAACACAGGCCAATTGACATTTGAACCGATCGCCGCGCCAAACTGCGGCAACACGGCCCACGGTCCGGTAAGTAACAACCCAAAATTCAGCATACGCCTCTTGTCGAGGTAAGGATTCAGATGGAAAATTCCGGGTGACGGTTCATGCCTTGCCTCTTCGTCACCATACCACGTACCATTCTTTCGCCAAGCAGCGACTTTGCTTTTTTCGATATCGTAGGTGGCCGCGCGCGTGCTGATGGTGAGGCTGGTCGGCGTATCCGCCGTAATCATGCCCGCATATGTTTGGCCTTGCTTGTCTGTGACAATATCGCCGCGCTCGCTGATGTAAGTGACATAATCCGGAAAACGCGCATGGTCTTCGGCGGTCAGTGCCAAGTCGGAGTAATAACTATCTGCCTGTCTGGCCCGGAAAATCTGGCTGCGCTCGATTTTCGCGGTGATGCTATCTTTCTGATAGACCATGAATCTTTCGTCGATGCTCACCAGGAAAATATCCGTGAACGTCTGGTCGTCCTTCAAGCGCAGGCTGATCGGACTACCGGGATTGAGCAACGATAGGCTGCGGTTCATGGTCTTTTCCGCAGATAGGCCACCAATAAGGGTGGCTGTCAGCATGGTCATGCACACGAAGCGTTTCATGAATGGTATGGGATTTAATCCACCACCATTGTAAATCCCTTTGGCTCTTGCGGTGAATTCTGGCAAAAAGGATGCTTTCGTTATATATTAAAGCGAGGGATTGCAGGCGATAGCCAAAATCCCGTGTTTTCCTTATGGTAGACCAAATAACTGTACACGACCTCAAGGCAAAAATGGACAAAGGAGAGAACTTTGTCCTCGTCGACGTGCGTAACCCGAACGAACTCGATATCTGCCGTTTTGACAATGCAGTACACATTCCGCTGCACCTGCTAACAACCCGCTACAGCGAAATAGATCCGCAGGCAGAAATTATCTTAACCTGTCACCATGGTGGCCGTTCGATGCAGGCCGCTCATTTTCTCGTACAACAAGGCTACCGCAACGTCACCAACCTGATGGGCGGCATTGACGCTTGGGCATCTCATATCGACCCTGAAATGGCCCGTTACTGATGGCGAAAGTTTTGTGTGCAATGTCCGGTGGCGTTGATTCAGCAGTCTCGGCATTTCTACTCAAGCAGCAAGGTCATGAAGTGATTGGCGCAAACATGCGCTTCTGGGAATATAAAGAACCCGAAGCCTGCGACACCCCGGTCGCGGCAAAAAACAAACTTACTTCCTGCTGCTCGCCTGAAGACATGGCAGACGCCGAGCGCTCGGCGCGTGGAATGGGCATACCATTCTATGCGCTCAAGATGGAAGCTGACTTTCGCGAGAATGTCATCGACCCATTCATTGCCGATTATGAGAACGGGTTAACTCCGAACCCGTGCGTGCATTGCAATACCTATATCAAATTCGGTGAGTTCTACGAAAAAGCAACTGCGCTCGGTTTTGACCAAATTGCCACCGGGCATTACGCCGCCATTGTGCATCTGCCCAATGGCCGATACGCTGTGGCACCCGCCGCCGATCGCAAGAAAGACCAGAGCTACTACCTCTATGGCATGTCGCAAGAATCGCTGGCGCGGACAATTTTCCCACTGGCAAAGATGGTGAAAGACGAAGCGCGCCGCATCGCCGAACAGAATAACATCCCGGTCGCGCGCAAACCCGATTCACAGGAAATCTGCTTTATTCCCGACAACGACCATAAGGCGTTTTTGAAACGTGAGGGTGTTTCGATGCGGCCGGGCTACTTTCGTAATCGGCTCGGCGCGATTTTAGGCAAACACGAAGGTTCAGTCGGATTAACCATCGGCCAGCGAAAAGGCCTCGGGGTTGCAGGTTTTGCCGAAGCGCAATTTGTTCTGGAAATTCTTACGAACGGTGATGTTATCTTGGGGCCACGCGAAGAACTCGAACGCCGCACATTCTATATCCGCGATGCCATTTTCCAGGGTGTTGCTGAAGACGATCCTGCATGGTCTGAAGGCGTACCGTGTAATGTGCAGATACGCTACAACGGTTCACCTCTACCCGCCACGGCCTATTTTGAAACAGGGGATAGGCCCATGCTCCGCATAGAACTCGACAAACCTGCGTGGGCGGTGACCCCCGGTCAGGCTGGAGTGCTCTATGACCGTGAAGGCGGGTTCATTCTCGCGGGTGGCAAGATTCGGCTTTAGCCGTAATATGTAATAACATGCAAGTTTCGGGGATCGTCATCACCCCGAATCGGGCGCCCGTCGTCCCTTTCTGAGATAACAAGTTAATCATGGACGGTTGCCTCATAGAGTAATATAGAACTGAACTTTTATGCCGCTGGCCAATGGTGAGTTTCAAATGAATCCTTCCTCATCCTTGTAAATTATATCAATTCGATCTGGCAAAACTCTAAACAGAATCTCTTGCCGATCTATACCAATTGACCAAATGGCTGAAGATCTTGATCGCCATAAATAATACCCCGGCGATAAAGGCGATGTAGAATTTCCGATGCTATTCCTAAAACCATTGTTGTGTTTATTAAGATAAATCACGCCTGTTGCAGTCCTGGTTAAATTAGAATGCATTTCCTTTACCAACATGATTTCCGAATATTTGCGCTTACTATGGTACACATAAATCATTTCATCCAAATAGATTCGTAGAAGGTCAACATCGCCACCAAAGCTTTGCATTTTTTTTTCAAATTTCTCCGCAGGGATTAGTATCGCATAAATCTCAATAAAATTTAACGGCAGCTTATCTCTGCGCCATTTATTAGTCACACGCAGTTCCAGAATTTGATCGCCGTTATTTTCGACAATGGGTCTTACCGTGTATTGCGCAAAAGAACCGCACGCCATGAAAAAACACGGCAAGACCTGATAAAAATATCGGAATGTAATCATTCCTCACTTCCCGGACTCAGAAGCTCATCGCACCAAGTTGTAGGTAACGGATATTTGTGGCAGAATTTGATGCGCCCGAACCCGTTGCACTCTCGGGAATAGAAAGCATATAACCAGCTACCGCCCCGCCAAAAGAACTGAGAAAGACCCAAGCAAGGAGATAGCTTTGTCCCTTCGGAAACGCTTGGTCGATAAAATATCCTAGGGCAAGGCCAACAAAGGTACCACCGAGGGCACCGAGGTACGAAGCACCAAAATCACCTTTGGGTTTGTCGGTATTTATGGCGTTGCCTATGCCGGTCGTCACGCCAGCGGGCACCAAAGGCCAAGCTGCGCCTGCAAGAAGAACGATTCCAAATACCTGACCATAATCGACTTTTCCTGAGACGCCGGCGTGAAGTTGATTCTGGAGCAACAACATAGAAACTATCATGGCCCTAACTCTCAGGAATCCTTTAGATCTTTGCAGCATATACTTTGTACGATTCCAGACATTTATTGATGCCAGATTCACATTCGTCGCATGCAGCCGCGCAGGTCGCTTTCGGAGCAGTTTTAGTTAATAATGATCATGACAATTATTATATCGATTCTAACTTTGACTGCAACCAGAAGTGGCGTCCAATCAGTTTTAGTTTTTGCGTCTACCTTAACACCTGAATCCAAAATATACTTGATGACTTCCACTCGGGAATAATGCGCAGGGCATTGAAGAATCGTTGAACTTTCACTATCTCGGGCATTGACCTGTGCTTTAAGCCGGATGAGTTTTTGCAGAGCGTATTGTAGCGAAAAATCCTCATCGCTTTTGCAATAAAAATTTACGACTTTGTCGGCCAACTAATGCCATTAGGATGCTACTTAAAAAACACCGGTACGGAATCGGACGGTTCGCTTTCTCGTACACCTAAATGCCCCGCTGAATCGCACAACCAATAGACTGCGGCGACTCTGAAGAAGAATCGCTTACCTGATTCAAAACTCGGATAAGAATACGTCGAACCTTCGCGAGCAACGCGTCGATTTTGCGCAATGGTTTCGTTCGTTATGGCGATGCGACGTCGCCCGCCGGCCTGCAAGATAGCCCTGCCAGAAATAGTACCGGGTGCGACTAACGGTCTTGAAATAAATTCAATTTTCCCTTGTTTTGCATCTGCGGTTTCGCCGTAGTAAATGAAATATTGAACGACACTGCGCTCTTGATTTGGAATTATTTCCAAAATTAGCTCCTTATTGGCCGCATCTATGACTCGCGGTATTGCTGGTGCTTGAGGAGCTGCACTTTCGGAATAGAGTTTGCATGTTTCTTTGGCGATTGCCTCGGATGAAATAATTGAATTTCCAAGGGAGGCCACAACGAAGGCGACCGGTATGGAAATACGCGTCACGATTCTTAGCGGCTCACCAACTTGCATTACTGTAAACTCAGTCACATCGCAAGGTCACTTGGAGGTCTATAGGGACCCGGGGACACCGGGCATTCCGCCGCCAAAAAAAATGATCACGTAGAAGGTAAAAACCGCGATGTCTACAGCTAACGCGACCGGGTATAGCGGCAGAAGATAGGCTTTTCCCCATGGGTCATTCTTGGTGGCGCGATTGAAGCTCTCATATCTGATATGATTTCGACCAGCAGAGCCGGGCAAATAAAAGTATTGTCGGTGTTGCATATTCTGATCTCCGT
>JAEUSA010000316.1 GCA_016788945.1 Leptospiraceae bacterium | reverse complement strand
CACCTCGGCAATGACGGCGGCGCCGTGCGCATCTATCCGCTCAACGTGGTTCCCGACCAGCCCGGTGCCGAAGACCGCATCCGCTCGGTAGAGAACCAGTTTAATGAATTGATACCGCTTTTTGAGGTGCGCAACCAGCAGATCGAACTCATGGCGCGCATCGCCAACGACAGAATCAGCGCCGTGTCGCACGCCGCGCGCGAACTTTTGGCCGACCGTATTCTGCTGGGGCTCGGCGTCATACCGACATTGCAGCGCCCGCAAGGTTATTCGTTTCTTGAAGGGCTGACGCAGACAATACCCGACAAGCCGGTAATCGCGGCGCACATTCAGGCCGATCTCTCACTCACGAATGCAATCAACGTAATTATCGCCAATGAACGCCTGCTCGCCTCATGCGATGAATGGCTGCCAACCGTGTTGATTTTGGCGCGCCGGCTTAAGGCTGATCCTGTTTTTTATGCCGAATCGGCACAGCTGGCCGAAGTCAGGCAGAAACTCACAGAACTCTCGTTTCGCCACCGCTTTGAACTGCGCGCGGGCCAAATTCATGCGGGCCTCGATCTTCTGACCCTCGACAATAATGAAAACGCGCTATCGGTTGCGATTCTCGAGCGCGCGGCGTTTTATCCGCAAGAGAAGATACACGCACGCTTGCCCGAAATGATGCTGCGGGCATTCGGCGACCGTAACTTTATTTTACTCTATCCGTCGGGTGTGTTGCCAGTCAAGCGGGGTGCGGGAAAAACCCGCACCTGGCAGAGAATTAAAAACTTTTTAGGATTTAAATAGCAGGTGCGCCGGTTGGCGGCGCAGCCTTGCAGATTTATTTAGAACCGCGCGCCAAACACAGCGCCGGCGCCGAAGCCGCGCTCGTCATCGAGTGCGTCGGTCATCTTAACTGTAATGTCGAATTTGACTGTACTCATGCTCTTCAGCACGGGTATGCGAAGACCGGTGTTAAATGCACCACGTGTCGCCGCGCGCGTCGGCGCATTCTGATATAAATAGTCATAATTCGCCAGTTCGTTCAGCCAACGTACATAACCGTTAAACAGACTCGGGAAAAAGTTCAAATCAAACCCCATCGAGAAATCGACGTCACCGTCGCGAGTAGTTTTGCCAAATGTCTTGCCGATGACTACCGACGTATCGGCTTCCATGCCGAAGAACTGGGCTTCATACGTAGCAGCGAGATAGAACTGTCCGGCGGTCGTCGAAGGGGAAGAATTGAGGCTCTGATAACTGCCGCCAATGGCAAGGGCAGAGTTGCCGCGGCCCGACCAAGGCGAAAAGCGCAGTTTCGAATGCACGAGAAAGTCATTGTTGTTCGTGCCGTCTGCGGCGTTGAACGCGCCACCGACTTCAAAGCGATCAAATAGTGCGACATTGACCTGCGGCACATGGAATGTGTTGCCATTGTTGAAATAGGTATAACCGGCAGTCAGTGCGGCATTGCTGTTATCGCCTTCCCAATTGATGCGCGCCGTGGGTGTGGCGATGAGACCGGTTTGCCCGGCGACGTTGGTTGAAGTATAGGCTGCAAGCGGCAGCGTTGCCGGCAGCAGTAAGCTCAAGAGAATTTTTTTCATAGTAGTTAGCCGCTGAGTCTCGCTCATACACCGTCAAGAGATTGGTGGTTATGCGCAGTACATATCTAAACGCTCCGCGTTTCGATATATACTGCGCGATTATAAACGAAATTTGCCGGCTGGCAACATGCTCAGCGCACAATCATGGTGCCGACGCCGTTGTCGGTGAAAATTTCGAGCAGTAATGCATTGGGCACGCGTCCATCGATAATGTGCGCCGCGGCGACATGGTTCTCTACAGCCGAAACAGCACAGTCGACTTTCGGAATCATGCCCCCGGAAATGATGCCATCCGTCTTGAGTTTTTTGACGTCGCCCGGCGTTAAGCGCGTGAGGGTTTTGCCTTCGTGCATGACACCCGGTGTGTCGGTTAACAGCAACAGTTTTTCAGCGCCGAGTGCTGCGGCAATTGCTCCCGCCATGGTGTCGGCGTTGATGTTGAGGGAGTTGCCATCGCCGTCGTAGGCAATCGGCGCAATAACAGGAATAAATCCGCCTTGTTTGAGAACATTGAGCACGTGCACGTTGACGCCGCCGGGTTTTACCGTGCCGACCCGACCGAGGTCGATGTGGCGTATCGTGTCGCCCTCTTTCTTTTCGAGATGATGGCGATCTGCGCGCACGAGGGCGCCATCGCGGCCCGACAAGCCTACCGCTTTGCCGCCCGCACGCGCGATCTGCGCGACAATTTTTTTATTCACATCACCCGAGAGCACCATCTCGACGGCTTCCATTTCGGCGTCGCCCGTCACACGGTGGCCGTCGATAAATTCAGATTTTACGCCTAGGCGACCCAACAGGTGGTTGATCTGCGGACCACCACCGTGCACAATAACCGGATCAATGCCGCATAGCTTGAGCAACACGACATCCTGCGCGAAACGATCGCTGAGGTCGGCTTTTTCCATCGCCGCTCCGCCGTATTTAATGACGATCGTCTTACCGGCAAAACGCTGAATATACGGCAGCGCTTCGAGCAGCGTGCGTATACGCTCGTGCGAAAGTTCGGCAGCCGGCTCTACGGATTTCAAGGAAAAGGAGCTTATTTCTTCTTTTTAACTGTTTTTTTCGCAGTCCGGCGCGCCGAAGGACGACCGCCGCGGGCTTTGGGTTCAGGAATAGAACGCGGCTTGTGCGACTGCTCTTGCTGACCGTGTGGCGTGACATCGCGTTCGGGAACATGCGTCTGCGTCTGCACCGGTTCATTGCCCTGATTCATACCGCGGCGAAACTCATGGATGCCGGCGCCGAGGCCGCGCGCGAGTTCGGGCAGCTTCTTGCCACCAAAAAGCAGAAGGATAATGACTACGAGAAAGATCATCTCGCCCAAGTTGGGCATACCGAATAGCAGAACCATACCTGACCCCGGCGAAAAAACTCAGGGTGTAAAGTAAAATACGCCTGCATTCATTTAAGGCTGTACGCCGCCACGCACGCGGCCTCTTATGTCACATTATGCAGGCTCGTACTGCCCTTTTCTCCGCTGCACTCGTACTGTTCATAGCCGCACCGGCATGCGAAAAAAAGCCGGCTGCCGACAGCGGCAAACTCACCGGTGAAGGTTTACCCCCGAAAGGCAATGCAACCGATGCTCCGGAATTTGTGCGTTCTCTGTCGCTCATTTATCCGCAGGCAGAGCTCTACCGTGTCGACAACCGTATTATCCAGAAGACCAATCATCGGCTGAAAGATATCACCGGTTATTTTACGGCAGCACTGGCAAAACACGGCTTCAGCGAAGCGACGCGGCTCGAACAAGATAACGGCGCGCTGCTGCAGTTTGAACGGCGGCTGAGACCCGATGGCAATAACCGCAGTGTTTGCCGCGGCGGAGAAAGCGCGTGCGTCTTGAACGAAACTATTTCCATAGATATCAGCAAGTTACCTTACGCAGATAATTTTCTGATACGCGTGGGGCGTTCAGAAGTAGACTACAGCAAAGGCGGCGATAAGTAACAGGGCGGATTCCACAGCGTTATGAAACTCGATCGCAGCTACAGCTTTCTCGACTTTCACCGTTTTCTGCCCTATGTATTTTTTGCGCTCTTTCTGTTTTTGTTGGGTCTCGTCAGCTTCGTTTACTACAGTTATATTTACGCTTTTTTTATCGCCGGCATTCTGTTTATCTTGTTCCGCACGCCGCACCGTTGGCTGCTGAAAAAACTCGACGGCAGGCGCACGCGAGCGGCGGCGATTTCGACCTTGTTCGTGATTCTTATTCTGGTGATTCCCGCCATCTGGTTATCGGTTGCGCTCATCACAGAAGCGCGCCACGCGAGTGAACTTGCACGCGGATGGTTCACGCCCGAGAAACTTTTTGAAATCCACAAGGCTAACCCGTGGATTCAGGAAAAGGCCGGCATCAGCGCTGAACAACTGCTTGCCTACCGTCTGCAGTTGCTCGATGTGCTGCGCGCCAACCAGCTCGATGCACTCAAACGCGGTTGGACATGGGCACTGACGGGCATGAAATTTTTTATCGATTTTACTTTTGCACTGTTTATCCTGTTTTTTCTCTTTCGCAGCGTCGACAGAATCGGTCTCGCGGTCTACCGCAACCTGCCCTTCCCCGACAAAATTGAGAAACACATCGGCGAGCGTATGGTGCAGATTTTCGATGCGGTGGTCAAAGGCAACCTCTTGATCTCGGTTGCACAGGGCGCCATCATCGGCATCGTGTTCTGGTTCTGCGGGCTGAGCACCCCGCTGCTGTGGGGTGCCGTGGCAGCACCTTTTGCTCTGATTCCCGTGATCGGCACCGCCGTCGTATGGTTACCCGGGGCAATCTATCTCTACGCACACGACCAACACGGCACCGCTGTGATCATGGCAATTACCTGCCTCGTATTCTATTTTATGCTCGAGAACCTGCTGAAGCCGATGCTGCTCGACAAAGACCTCAATCTGCATCCGTTATTTTTGTTTCTCGCGATTGTCGGCGGATTAAATGCGTTCGGGGTCAAAGGCCTGATTCTGGGACCCTTTATCGTCACCATGTTCGTTACCATTTGGGAGCTGATCAGCGAATGGAACCGGAATTTTTCCGAGGAACAGGAGGTTCTTGGGTTCGCGACTGGCACGAGGCCATCGAGGGCGCAAACCTAGGAACAGGAGGTTCTTGGTTCGGCGGCCCCGGCGATTGCGAAGCAATCGCATCGGTCTAGGCCGCCGACCGAAATGGACTCTAACGGCGACACGCCCGCAGAATAGCCAATGCCGCCGCGCAAGAAAATACTCATCGCCGGCGTTTCGCTCTTCGTCGTCGGCGCGCTGCTGATGGCGTGGTTTCTGTTCAAACGGCATGGCGGCGCGGGTGACTGGCAGATAACAATTGAAGGCAACCGCATTCTCAGCGAAAAAGAAGTACAAGACGTTGTCGCCTACCTGCTCAAAGCCGCCAAAGATGGAGTGAGTTCGGACGAGATACGCGATGCGCTGTTGATGAATACACGCATCGAGTCAGCCAAAGTGACGGTTTTACCCGGGCAAAAAATTACGATCCGCCTCACCGAGCGCACGCTCGAATATCTGCAGAACGAAGAAGCAGGCATCGCCGAAAAAGACCATAGCGGAAAAACCATTGTGGAGAACGCATCGTACCTGCACAAAGACCTGACCCCGGACAAAGTCATTTTCTACTTGACTTTTGGCGAAGAATCATCGGTCTCACCAAGAAGTGACATAATCCGGTTGTGGAAAGACACGCGAGAGAAGTACGCATTTCTCTGGCAACGTCTTGCTGAAATCGAGATTCGGCCGCTGAAAGCAGGTTCGTCGAGCGCAACGGTCGCCACCTCTGGCAAAGCAGAGAAAGGCGGCATCTGGCGCTACCGCATCTATTCGGCGGGTATCAGGTCATGCGTCGTCTACGAAGGGCGTTTCTCCGAAGAAACGCTCAGACGGTTGTGGGCCGTATACGCGTATCTCGAGGCAAAACTGCCGCGTTCTGTGACTCTGGTAGACCTGCAGGAAAACAGCGCCATTATACGTGAAATGAAATCAGCAACCGTGAACACCGAGGGCGATACATGAGCTACGAGGGCGGCAGTGTCGGCCCCGGCCGCCTGATCGCGGCGCTTGACCTCGGTTCGAGTAAAACTGTAGCCATTGTGGCACGCGTGGCGTCAGCCGATGAAGTCGAAATTATCGGTCTGGGCGTTGTCGAAGCCCGCGGGGTGAAATCGGGTTCGGTTACCAACATCGAACAAACGGTAAAAAGCATTCACGACGCAATCGAAGAAGCCGAGCTGATGTCGGCCACAGAAATCGACGAAGTCGTTATTAATATTTCGGGTAAAAACGTCCGCGGTGACAACGCCACCGGCATGGTGACGATTACCGGTCGCGACCGCATTATTACACACGCCGATGTATTCCGCGTGATCGACACCGCGCAGAATGTACGCATTCCTGCCGATCAGGAAATTCTGCACGTTCTCTCGCGAGAATTTAAGGTCGACGACCAAGCGGGTATCAAAGACCCGCTTGGCATGGTAGGCGTGCGCCTCGACGCTCAGGTGCATATCGTCACCGCACCGGTTACGCAGCTGCAGAATACAGAAAAGGCCGTCGAGCAGGCGGGCGTACGCGTGTCGAATAAAGTGCTGAGCGCGCTCGCTTCGAGCCAGGCGCTACTCACCGAAGCCGAAAAAGATCTCGGCGTGGCCATTTGCGACATCGGCTCGGGTGTCATCGATCTTATCATTTATGTCGACGGTGGCGTCGAATATTCCGCCACTATCTGTCTTGGTGGCCAGCATGTGACGCAAGACCTCTCGATTGGTCTCAAGACACCGATCGACGCTGCTGAGATGCTCAAAAAGCGCAGGGGTACCGCGCGCGCGGCAGATGTAGATCCGATGGAAATGGTCGACGTACCATCTGTCGGCGAACGCGCCCCACGGCAAATACCGCGCCGCGATATGGCGCTGATCATCGAAGCGCGTATGCGCGAGATGCTTGAGTTGATTGACCACGAACTACTAAAATCCGGCAGAAAAAATATATTGGCCGGAGGCATCATTTTCACGGGCGGCGGCGCACAGCTTGAAGGTCTTGTTGGCCTCGCAGAAGAAGTTCTGCAGTTGGGTGCATCGGTTGCCTATCCAAAGGGGTTGATGGGGATTTCGGACAAGGTGGCTTCGCCACCCTTTAGCACTGCGGCTGGTCTGCTGTTGTACCAGGCGCGCTATGGGGAACCAGACATACAGAGAAGCGGCAAGAACCTGTTCGGCAAGGTGAAAAACTGGTTACAAAAAAACCTTTAGGAGCATGCAATGTTAGCATTTGAAGAAAAAAAGAAATCTCCCGCAATGATCAAAGTCGTTGGCGTCGGCGGCGGCGGCATGAATGCCATCGAGCGCATGGTGTCGATGAACCTTGAGGGAGTCGAACTTATTGCGATGAATACCGACGAGCAGGTGCTTGAGCGTTCGCATGCCCCCATCAAGGTCGCGCTCGGTGCCAAACTCACGCGCGGTA
>JAEUSA010000289.1 GCA_016788945.1 Leptospiraceae bacterium | reverse complement strand
TCAGAAACAAGCATCGTGACCGAAGCGCCCTGTGGGTCATAATCTTGCGAAGCAATGTTGAGTATGTTCGCACCGATGATTTTGGCGACATTGGTGAGAATCTCTGTCAACCGCTCAGCGTTATAGACTTCGTCGATATATTCAATATATGCCCGTTGGTTCTTGGCGCTGACCGCATAGCAGATATCATACATATTAAAGCTCAGGGTTTTGGTCAGGTTATTGAAACCGTACAGCTTGAGCTTTTTCTTGAGGGGCTTTATTTTCACAGTTCGATCAATGGCTTAACACAAGTCGCGCGTTACGGCGCGTTGGGACAGAAAAACAGGGGGTCAATCGATAAAGCGCATCGCAAAATACTCCGATATTAATATGAAGCGCTCGGCGGACGGGAGTGGTCAAATAGCGAGTCAAAAAGATTGACAGGGTATTTTCCATATCCGATTGCCAACGAGCACAGGGCTTGACCCTGAATACGCGCGCACACAAAAGAGGTATTGAATGAAAAAAATCCTGGCAATATTTCTCTTGGCCGGTGTGACTGTTGCCCTGTTCCCGCAGGCTGCAGCCCAGCCAACGGAATCACAACCGATCGTCGTCGGTGGCTCTGAACAACAAGGTCCCCAATCGACTCCGGTAGTACGTACAATTACAACGAAAAAAGGTTATGCGGCAACGACAACTGTTCCCGAAACTGTTACGACTGTAGCAGCTCCTGAAAAAGTGCTCGTTCGCGAAAGTCTGCTGACTTGGCTGAGCGTTGGTCTTCGCACTGCGGTAGATTATCACCTGACACCTAAAGAAGGTACATTGAGCTGCCTGTGGCTTTATAGCGAAATCTATAACACAGTTTGGGGTATTCAACTTGGCGTCGGCTATATGCAGACACCGGTACTGACTTATACCGACCTGCTTGGTACAACTTTCAATGGTGTTGGTACGCGTAATTACTTGAACCTTGACCTGATCTTCAAGTACTACATGTGGTTTGCCCGCTGGTGGTGGTTAGGCGCTGGTATGAACTACGCAGCCCTGCTCGGTGGTCAGTTGAAATGGTATGAAAACACTGCAACTGCAGCGGTTGCTAACCCCACGAATGCCCAGACTCCGCAATTTTATGCAAACTGGATCGACATCACTCCTGGTGGCGGTATCATCTATGCGCAGCTTGGCACAGGTCTGAAAATCGCTATGGGTAGCGGATTTAACGTAGTTAACTTCGAGCCGGAATTCCGCGCTCTGATTCCGTTGAATGCACCGACCGGTTATGGTTCAGTGCTCCGCTTCAACATCGGTTTCTCTTACGCATTCGGCCTTTAATGGCAAGTTCATTGTGTGAGCGAAGCTCACACAATGAAACTAAAAAAAAGCCCCCGCATGGGGGCTTTTTTATTTCCGGGTTATCTCAGGCAACCATGTTGGATGCATATGACTAATGGCGGCTCCGATGCCAGTGCGGCCCAAGACAAGTTTGGTGCGGTAACCTCAGCTACCGCAATTGCCGAAAAAAATGCCGCCCTGTTTGCCACACAAAAGACAGCTCTCGCGAGTAGTGCCGTTGCAGCAAAGATTTTGCGTCAGGTATGGCCAAGTGATGCTGCAGAGTTATCGGCTGCCGCGCCGGCGGGTGTGCTCGCCAAAGACGGCGTCAAGTCGGCCGTAATCGATATGCCGACCTTACAGGTGGCAAAAGAAAACCTGAACGAAGTTTTGCGCTTTCTGCGCGACACGCCTGAATTTGCCTATGGTTTTCTGCTCGATCTGACGGCGGTAGATTTTCTGAATTCGCCACGCCCCGCCGATCAAGAAGAGAACTCGGGTAAAAGGTTTCGGGTTGTTTACCTTCTGCGTTCAATGCTGCCTGAGCGCCGCTCGGCGACGATCAGGCTGTGCGTAGCCGTCGATGAAAATGAAGAAGTACCCACGATCACCTCGCTGTGGTCGGGGGCCGATTGGCCAGAGCGTGAGGTTTTTGACCTCATGGGTATTCGCTTCAGTGGCCACCCCAATTTGCGGCGCATCGTGTTGCCCGACAATTACCGCGGGCACCCGCTGCGCAAAGATTTTCCGGTCAAAGGTATCGGAGAAGATTATCTCATCGAAGACCTGCTCTACAAAAGGCGTAATGTAGATTGATTTCACAGGTGATTCCAACCCCCACATACCGCGGCAAAGTGCGCGATGTCTACGATCTCGGTGACAAACTGTTGCTCGTCTCGTCTGACCGCCTGTCGGCGTTCGATGTCGTGTTCGAAGACACCATTCCCGATAAGGGCAAAATACTCAATTCGATTTCTGCGCACTGGTTTTCGCTGCTGCGGCATGTTCCGCATCACCTGATTACGGCAAGGGCGGATGAACTGCCGTCACCGTTCAACGCGCCGCAATTCGCCGGCCGCTCTGCTCTGGTGCGCAAGTCGCAGCGCATCGATTTCGAATGCGTTGTGCGCGCATACCTGATGGGTTCGGGCTACAAAGAGTATTTGGCGTCGCAGACGCTCGCAGGCGAAAAATTGCCCGCGGGTCTCGGCAAAGGGGCGAAATTGCCGCAGCCGGTGTTTACTCCCGCAGTGAAGAATGACAGCGGTCATGACGAAAACATTTCATTCGCTGAAATGCAGAAACGCTTGTCCCCAGCGGAGTCGAGGGGTCTTTCCACAGCCGCTCCGGGGGAGCTCAGCGATCTGGCGCAGACACTCAAAACCAAAAGCCTGCAGATATTTGCGTTTGCTTATGAGCTGCTCGAGCAAAAGGGTATATTGCTGCTCGACACCAAATTCGAATTTGGCATACTCAATAACGAGATTATCCTCATCGACGAGATATTCACGCCCGATTCGTCGCGTTTTGTCGAGCGCAGCGATTACGAGCGCGCGATCGCCGAGGGGCGTGAGATACCGACCATGGATAAACAGATCGTGCGCGACTACGTCGAATCGATAGGTTGGGATAAAAATCCCCCCGCTCCCCGCTTACCCAAAGAAGTGATTGAAAAAACCGTACAACAATACCGCAAGATGGAAAGTATTATACTATCCCTCACCCCCCAGCCCCCTCTCCCGGAAGGAGAGGGGGATTCAGGGTGACGGAGGAGAAAGAAAAATATGAAAAAATTCACCGCAACGGCAACAGTCCGCTTCAAAAAATCGGTGCTTGAACCTCAGGGCAAAGCGATTCAGCTCTCGCTTGCTGAAAAAGGTTCACACGAATTCACCCTCGTGCGTGTCGGTAAATACATCGAGGTTGAACTCGAAGCCGCTTCGCTCGAAGAGGCGCAGAAGAAGATGGAAAAAATTGCCGGCGACATGCTGTATAATGACGTCATGGAGACATGTGAAATTCATGTTGCTCCCGTTTTAACCGCGGGAGAACGGGCCGGGGGATGAAGGTGAAGGCGGGCGTTCTCACTTTTCCTGGCAGTAATTGCGACCATGACCTCATCGAGGCGCTGCGCGAAGATTTTCACGTTGAAGTCGATCTACTGTGGCACACAACGGCATTTGAAATAAAACACGATATCTACTTTGTTCCCGGAGGCTTCTCGTACGGCGATTATTTGCGTACCGGTGCACTCGCTGCACAGAGCCGCTCGATGGAATCTCTGCGCGAAGCGGCAAAACAGGAACGACCGATAATCGGTATCTGCAACGGCTTCCAGATTCTGTGCGAAACCAAACTGCTGCCGGGGGCGTTAATTCGCAATACAAACCTGCAGCACATATGCGAGTGGTCGCCCTTGCAGGGTGACGGCGACTGGAAGGGTGTTTTCCCCGCCGGGTACTCGCTGCCGATTTCGCACGGCGAAGGAAATTTTATCTGTTCGGAGAGCGAACTCGATAGCATTAAACAGAATGGGCAGGCATTGCTGCGCTATACGAATAATCCGAACGGCGCCACCTACGACATCGCCGGAGTCGCTTCAAAAAATAAGCGCGTGATCGGCCTCATGCCGCACCCTGAGCGTGCACTCAGGGAACAGCCCGACGCGGCGGTTTCACGCGCGCGCTACGGCAAATTGTTTTTCGAAAAAATTTTCGCGCTCGCTGCCGTGTAATTATGGCGCGCGAAGTTTCACCACAAGTGTCTGAACGGGCACTCGTTGCGGGACTTTTCGGCGCTTACTATCATGTGTTGCGCCTGCCGTTCAGGCAAGACTCACCCCGCGTACAGGCGAAGACGCGCGGCAAACTGCGCATCGATTACAACGAGAAAAACGTCGGATACAATAAGCTGCGCGAATCTTTGCTCGCGATCGGAGACATCGTCGAAATTACTCCCGACGCCAACAACGCCGATACCTGGGTAATCAACGCCGTCGAGAAGCGCCGCAACGCGATTCACCGCGCCTCGTTCGACCGCCAGCAATGCCTTGCGGCCAATGTCGACGGCGTCATCATCATGGCGAGCATACGGTCGCCCGATTTTAATCTCGGTTTTGTCGAGCGCTGTCTCGCTGAAATCCGCATCGCCGGTGTGGATGTCATTCTTGTCGTGAACAAATTCGATCTGTTGACGGCACCCGATAAGGACACCGAATCAATTTTGGCTTACCATGAGACGATGGGGCTCAGGGTCTTTCGCGAAAGTGTGCAGGGCGGATTATCACCGCAACTGCATGCCTGCCTCGATCACGGCACCTGGCTGCTTTTAGGACAATCGGGTACCGGCAAAAGTACGCTGCTCAACCGCGTATTCGGCGAAAATCTGCAGACCGTGGGCGAGGTCAGCCTCATCAACAAAGGCCGGCACACGACGACGAATCCTGCGCTATTCTACAGCCCGCTCAAAGACGACCTCGTGCTGATTGATGTGCCAGGTCTGCGCGAATTTGGCATGCACCATCGCGACGTTCACGAAATACGCGGCGGATATCCGGATTTCGAAGCTTATCCCTGCCGTTTCGAAGACTGCCGCCATCTGAACGAGCCGGGTTGCGGCATCAAAGCGGCTTTAGCCGAAGGTAAGCTACCTGAATTTCGTTACCGCTATTATGTTGCGATGCTTGATTCCGTGCAGGAAAACTTCAAACCACGCAAGGGTGATTACTGGCGCGGAGTGCGTAAGTGATCGGCGAATTCGCGCGGTCGGTATAACAATGCCCAAATCGTAATGCGCTCGGGAGCGATGCGCAGATGGCTCTCGGTGAGGCGTGCGGC
>JAEUSA010000266.1 GCA_016788945.1 Leptospiraceae bacterium | reverse complement strand
TCAGAATTTCGGATTAACTCTGAAAATTGAATGTGCTTGCCTTGCAGTGAGACGACCTCTAATTGCGCGAAGTTAATTTTATGCGGTATGCGGAACTTCCAGTAGATAAAACCTGCCCAAACAGCGACGACACTCACGGGTAAAAGAAAGGCGATAAGGATTTTTTTTGTTAGTTTCGTATGAGATCCTGTGAGGCATACCTGCCCTGTCAATTCTAACTGCCATCACTATTAGACATGAATCTGCAATTAAAGAATGACGGGAACCGTGCGACAGAAAACCGCCGGTTGCATCTGTTCGCCGACACGGCAAGGCTGACGCTACCGTTTCTTGTGCTTGTCGCACTCAGTCTCGTGTGGAAATTTATCGATCCACTATTTACCGATCGCCTGACAAATTTCCTTCAGGCAATTCCCCATGCTCCGTGGGCCATTGTGGTTGTCATCCCGGTCTACTGCCTGTTGAGTCTATTCGTCTTTCCCATCAGCATCTTGCTTTATGGAACAATTCTGACCTTCGGCTTGTTCCCCGGAGTACTCTATGCCATCGCCGGGACCATGACAGCTGCAATGCTTAACTATTACCAAGGCAAATTATTCAGCCAGAAACACGTTTACCGCTTTCTCGAAAGTCGCAAGCTCAGCGACCTGAAAGAAGCCCTGCAGACACCGGGCCTAACAACGATTATGGTGATTCGGCTGACACCGCTCGCGCCATTCACCATAGAGAATTATCTCGCCGGCGCCGTGGGTGTCGGGACGCGCAATTACGCGCTCGGCACCTTTCTCGGCCTCATGCCGGGCATACTGTGCATCGGTCTCATTACCACTGCACTGAGACCATATGTGCAGAATCCGCTCTATTACATACCGATTTATTTTGGCATGTCTTCTGTTCTGCTCTTGCTCGTTCTGTCGGGCAAAAAAATCGCCGGCTCGATCGCACGTCAGAGGCTGCAAAAAAGATTCGGATCGATTATTTACACACGGCTTGACCAGATCAAAGGTCTCGGCGCCTACTTCGCCGGCGAACCTTGGCTCGCTTCATACATTAATCACATCAGTCAGGGATGCGAAGGCCAGAATTTTTTCGTGAAGGTCGGTACGCCGCAGGGAAATGACACGCTGATGCTATTTCAGCTCATCACTGTTACACCAAAGGATCTTTTATCATACGTTAAATCAAAACGCAGTCTCGGCAAAAATCTCGTGCGGCAAATTCTCGGGCGTCTGCTGCAGAAGCGTCGCATCAAAATTCTCGTTAACGGCTGCCCCAACCTCACAGGGGATTTTCGTTTTGTCGACAAGCCGGCCGACCTCAACGAAGCCGATGCCACAATGGCCGCGCTTCGCCAATTACAGCACGTCGTTGACTATGATGCCGTCATCATCAAAGACATCGCTGAACCGTGGAAAAAAAGAATACCCGAATACAAGACCTTTCAGGTCGATCCGAATATGGTCGTCCGCAACCAGTGGGAGACGAATGATGAATACGTCAGCGCTATGCGCACCAAGTACCGCCAGCGCTATCTGAGCACGATGAAAAAAAGCTCGGCTATTGCCGTAGAAAAGCTCGGTTTCCTGCAGATCGTTGAGCAAAAATCGCAAATTAATGCTTTATTCCGCAATATTGTGAAGACCGATAAATTCAACCTCGAACAAATCTCCGAGAATTACTTCATGCGCCTCGCGCAGACGCCCGAATTCAGTCTGTACGGTTATTATCTTGATGGGCGCCTTGTGGCATTCCGCAGTTCCCTCGCCGCAGGAGAAAAACTCATCGCCCACTATGTCGGCTATGACGAAGCCGCTAATGGCGAATATAAGATTTACCAACGTATGCTTTACGATTACGTCGCAGAAGGTATCGGCGGTAAATTTCGTGATATCCATCTTGGCCGCACCGCGCTCGAGATCAAATCGACTGTCGGCGCCGAGCGCGAAGATTATTCGTTGCTTTTCCATTCGGACAACTGGTTTTATCGCACCGCCGGCAATTATTATGTTGGCAGGCTCAAGGCCACGTCATTTGAAGCACGCTCTCCGTTTCGGGATGGAGAATAGCGATTATTCATTAAACGCGCTGTGCTTCAACTGACCGTCGTTGCTGAAAATGAGCTGTAAAGTAAACGGTGGCCGCGGCCGGCGTGACGCTATCGCCTTCACTAACCACGGGGGTGGCGAAAACTGCAGATCATAAATTTCGATTACCTTATCGGCTCCCTGTTTATAAGAATGTATCAGCGGGTGATGAGCAAAAGACATATACCATTGTGCGTTCTGATGCTTTAAGGCCGCAGTTGCTACGGGATCCCTGGTATGGCGCAAATCCTCAAACTCGAGTTCACCGTCAAAGAGGGAGAAAAAGGCGCGTCGCACCCCTGTTTCCGTTTGTACGAGAGCTACCCAACGGAAAATACGGAGCGGCTGGGGCAATGTCGAAATTTTCGTATAAGCTATTTTTTTCGCGCGCATCACGCCGTGCACACGCGCATCGGCGTATTGCTTGAGAGTGAACGTCAGCACAATAAACCCCACAAAATAGGCCAACGCGGCTTTTCGCCAGATATTGCGCCGGCGGGCATCAAGCCGGCCAAGCAGCAGCAAGGTCATTAGTCCGAAGGAAAAATACAGATCGATGATGAACATCGAACCGAGTGTGAAACGCTCGACCGAAAAGGGTGCGAAAAGTTGCGTGCCATACGGCGTGACCAAGTCGCAGCAAATGTGCAGCAATATGCCCAACTGCGCCGTTAACCACAAAAACCGGAAGTCTTTGATCGAACTGAAACGGTAAAACACCGCGGCCGGAATCACCGCAAAGAACGGAATGCCGATCAGAGAATGGGTAACCCAACGGTGCGTCTTGATCGTTAAAATCGGATCACCAAAAATCAGCATCACCACATCGAGGTCGGGAAAATTGACACTCGCAACAAGGAGCCAGAAGATCGCGCGTTGTGAGTACGGTTCAGCGCCAGCGGCGAGGTTCTTCTTACGGACAAATTTTGCCGCCACTGCTGCCGTCATCGAATGTGTCAGGTTATCCATCTGCGTTAGAATTTATTGGCAGCAGTCTATGCCCTATTCTGCTTCGTTACATGTGATTTTTTGAGCACACGCGCCAGCGCCCCGCGCCGTGACGCAGAAACAATGTAACCCATGCATTTCCGCGTGCCGCAGCGACAGACATGATCTTGCCATGAATCCATGTTGAATCCATAATCATAGGTAAGCTCTTCATCGGGTAGAATCGCACGTTTGGCAATCACCCAAATATGTCCGTGAATAATTCTCACTTCACAGTTCGGATCACACGAATGATTGATTAAGCGTGCTTTGTTCCATGGTACATTGCCGTCGATATCGTACCGCTTATTCAGGGTAAAAAGATAAACATGACCCGTACCGCTCTTGCCCGCACGCTGCATCTGCTTCTCGGCTATGGCATCACTATCTTTCGCGGGCACGCGTTTGCCGACGTATTCAATGACTCTGGCACCCTTGGGTATGGCTTGCGCGGCATAGACTCCGCGGCCGTGCTTCGGCGAATTGCTCACGCGCAGCGTTTGTTTGGGATGATTTTCTCTGCGTTTCAAGACTACTGGACAGTATTACGCCAGTATACAGGGCGTAATGCAAATGCAATTACTGCTGAATACACCACAGCCGACGCGGCACGTCGCAGGTGCGCACAGCACCGCTTGAGGAAAGACTGCTCATTGCTGTCGTGTTCTGTATGAGAGTCCGCATGCTTTCGGCACTCGAAGAACTCGTAAAATTGAGACAGCTCCCGGTGTTCAACGGGCAAGGGGCCCCGCAACTGAGAATATACGCTGTCCAGTTGCCTCCCGCCAGAAATCCCAACCACGATTCGTTCGTTGTACCATCGACAGAATTAGACATAGCCGAGAATCGCTGATCAGCTCCCGTTGTCGCGATCAACGTTGTGCCATTGATGCGAAAATAGTTCGTATTCGCCTCCATGATCCAGTCGATTCGGCCGGCCGTACCCGTCGATGCCGGGCGGTCCCATTGCCTGACGGAGCCACCCGTTGTTGTGATGAACGCTTTGAAACTGCGCCTGCTTCCCAGTGGTAGCGCAGCATCAGGGTGACCCGGATCATTCATGCAGAACGAATCTGCTCCGGCGACGCCACCCAAGTTGCCGGTGCTGGTGTTGGTCGTCACGAAAGTCAGGCGGTTGGGCATCTGGTTGCTGGTAATATTCTCAAAAAGGGCGGTGCCCGCGATGGTAATGCTATAGGTCGGCGCAGGACTTTCGTGCGAAACGAAGTCGTTAAACGCGATGATCTTGATTGTCTGGTCGACGTTCCAGTTTGTGGTCGTGAACGTGATGCTGCACTGCGATGCTGAAGTGCTGCTGGCATTGTCGCAATTACCGCCCGTGGTGGCAAGGCGCGCCTCAGAAGCGTCGGTGGTGGCTACGGTCAGTGTCACGTTAGAAAGCGGCTGCGTACTCAGGCGCGCTGTGAACGACAGGGTGGTATTTGTACCTGTTTCGTTCGTAAACGCAAGACCGTCGGTGCACTTGGCGGAGGTAAATACCGAATCGCCGGAGTTACTCTGGCACGAGACAAGTACCGAAGCTGTAACGGCGATTGAGATAGATTGGCTCTTCGAGCCAATGGCATTAGCGGCCGTCACCGTATAGACGTTGGCAGTCTGTTGCGAAGCTGGCGAACCTGATATGGCACAGGTAGCGGAATCAAGACTGAGCCCAGCGGGAAGCGCCGGCGAAACTGTACACTGATCGATTGCCTTCTTGGCAGAGATCGTGGGCACAATCGGCGTCAGGGGTAGATTTTGCAGCAAGACCATCGATTCAGACGGGTAGGCAATGGCCTTCGGTGCAAAGCCATCGATGTATTCGCTCACATTCTCCCGACCCGAATTTGTGCCGGTGCAGGCAAGAATACCCAATGTAAGAGCTAAAACCAAACTATGGGTAACTATTTTGGTCGGCATGCACCTCGCTACCCGGGATTTTTGCGACGTCAATCTGTTTGCCATGATCGGCTATTGCTGTGCGCAGGCCAATAAACCACTCGAACTGCTACAGGGTGTTGCCGTTGAATAGTGAAGCAGAGTGTTATTACTTCTGTTTATTAGTCCGTACACCCCCGTTCCACTAGGCGTCGACCAATTGCCGCCACAGGTGCCGCTGCTCGAATGCGTGGTCCAACCCGTAGTCAGCCCTGTCCATAAGCTGATCGGAGAGCCACCGGGAAGCGGGGTGGCGACAATAGTCGCAGCCAGCGTCCCAAAGACAAAAATCCCCGCGCTGTTGGTAGTCATAATGATGGTAGACAAATCATTGCGGCGATATTGGGTATTGGGCGCTAACGCCCAGTCAAGATTTTCGGCCGCCCCCGAAGTCGCGCAATTAGAGCTTGAGCAGGCGCGCCGAGTACCCCAGCCCGCGATCATCGCTTTGTAGTTTCCCGTGCCTGCGGGTTTATTGCCATCGCCATTGCAATAGTTATCCGCGACGCCGCTGTTTGCCATGCCACTTCCAGCAGGCCCGTTAGCTATGAACAAAACACGAAAGATTGTCAAATCAATCGTTGTGCTCGTGCTGCCCTCGGCATTCGAAGCCGTGATCGTATGTGTAGTCTGTAACTGCGAGGTCGTTGGCGCTCCGGTAATTTCACACGTAGTATTGCTGAGTGTAAGTCCAGGGAGTGCGGGGTTGGCCGTGCAAGAGGTAATAGTGCCTGAAAAAGTAGGAGTTACCCTAGTGACCGTAGCGGTCTTCACGAAGGCATAGGGGCTCCCTGCATACACAAGATTCGAAGGTGCCGGGCTTCTTATCTCGATACTAATCTCTGTTGTCGCCGTACCGAAATCATTGCTGCCCGTGATCGTATACGCAGCAGGCGCCTGAATAGCTGTCGGTGTTCCCGATATGGCGCAGGTGCTATTATCCAAAACCAGTCCAGAGGGTAGCGCCGGCGAACTTGCGCATTTGGTAAGGCCTCGGCGCGCTGCCATGTCCGGAACGGCGGGGGTTGCCGTGACATTTTCATAGAATTTCAACGCACTGGAGGGGTAACGTATCTCTTTAGGTGCAAAGCCATCGATGAAAATCTGCGTATTCTCGCGTCCGGCGTCGGCGTTGACGCATCTGAGATGAACGGTGGCGATGAATATTAATGCCGAAGTCAAACATTGCATTCCACGACTCATAACCGCACCCCCAATTGCAATCCGACAATATGCTGTAAAATCACCGGCTCACCTGAGATGTAAACCATATCTGCATGATAACGAATACCTGCCTGCAATCGTTCGCCCAATTCGTAATACCAATTGATGCCCGCAATGGCACCCGGCCCGAACGTGCTCAACAGGTTAATCGGCGCCGATGAGCGCAGCGAAACATAACGCCCGCCTAACCCACTAAAGCCGACAAGGCGCGTATTCTCTAAAAATTTTCCCGGTAGCCGAAACGGATATCCCATGAGCGCATTGAGGCCTACACTGTGGTAAAGGAGCGAATGATCCGCTTCGACAAAAATGCTGCGCGACGTGTATAAATCCACCTTACCTTGATAGTAGGCATAGGTTGCTTCGCCACCGATAAGAATGTTGTAGCGCAGATAATACTTCGCCCAGTAGCCGGCTGTCACACCAAAACGTCCCGAAAGGGCATTCAACGGAAAACTTGCATCGGGGCGCAGGTTTTCAGCACGCGCACTATTACCGTGCATGATCGGATAACCTCCCGACACGGTGAGCCAATGCTGCAGCTTTGGCATACAATAGAGCCGCAGCGAGATAGCCTTGCCCGATACGCGTGCTGGCGGGCTCACAAAATCGCATTGCTGCGGCGGCTTCATCGGTAGCTGCATTACTTGCAGACGTAACGGTTCGAAATCTTCGAGAGTATCGGGAAAACGAAATGCCGCGTTCGTACTCAGCGTGATCGCATCGGCATCGCCAAGTTTCACGACAACATCGCCGCCCGTCAGGCCTTCGACTGTGCCCGCGACGACATAACGCTTGGTGATGCAGACAGCGGTTGCATGGTTGATGCCGGTAATCGTCGCCCTACCGGAGCCATTCACGACAAAACAGCGCTGCGAAGGTTTTACCGGATTTTCAACGAGTTTGAATTCATATGCTCCGCCGAGCACAATCTCTGAATCGAAATTCAGTTCGCCGTTGGCGGATGTTTCGCGTTTCTTGAGACCGGCATACTCAATGACCAGGTCTTTCCCTTTGAGGCCTTCTATATTTATTTTTGCGTTAAATTTCCACGTGCGGATGAACACCGCGACCTGTTGAGCCACTGCAGCAAGCGCCGCTTGTTCCGTGCCACCTTCGGCGGAAAAATTCGCCAGCGCTGCTGGTTTGAGCGGCGAATACAACTGTACGTTCGCGGTAAATTTTCCTCCGCCCTGTGCCTTACGCGCGATGATGGCATACGCGGCATGGTCTTGCCGCATAAGTTCCGCTGCAAGTTTTGCCTCCTCGTCTGCCGATGCCGGTAAAGACGCTGTGAGCGCCTTGTAATGAAAATCGCGCGTCTCGGCATCGCCTAAGATCGAATGCAATCTCTCGTTGAGGGTTAATCCGCCTTCGCTTTCGGTACCCTTGAGCTCAGAATAGAACAGAAGACGGGGAGCATGCGGCAGAAATAGGTCGGGCTTTTCGCCACCGCCCGCTTTTCCTTTTCCGAGCAACGCAGCGGCCGCTGCCGCAGATTTGTCGACCGCAGGGAAAAGTTTGGCGCTGTCAATCGGTGTCGGCTGCCGGTCTAAAACCTCGAGCCGATTGGTTTTGGCGTAATACAGCTGAGATTCAATCACAATCGCTTCGCTGCCTGAAGGCGAAAAACTGCCGCCCATGACGATATCTGCACCTGTCATTGCCGAAAAAATCTGGTACCGTACTTTACCGGAAATTTTGTATTCGGCGATAAATTCGAGTGCCTTGGTTGCCGCTTCTTCACTCACGTCGTCATATCGAAAGCGTCGGCGTAGCTCTGTCTTATAGCTTTCGACAAACAAGTTCGATATCCAGTCGACATTGGGATTTGGCGTCCGGTTCTCGAAAGGCAGCACGGCCACGCGAAGCAGATGGGGCGCTGCCGGCCCTGGTGTACCTTGTGCGTATGTGGCGGCACACAGCAAGAACCACAGAGAGAATCTGTACAATAAACGAAACATGTGATCGGTGCCGCGGCTTGTGCGCGTTACGCGCAGTTACTGTCGGGTAAAGAAGGATTTATGCCTATCAAAATACAGTTACCTTGCGCGGTGCAACCGTATGAGATCATTTTTTTGTGGCAAAGAAATCGTTCGCGAAGCGCTGCAGAATACCGCCCGCTTCGTAGACCGATACATCGGCCGCAGTGTCGAGGCGGCAGGTCATCGGCACCTTCACTACTTCACCGGTCGCTTGGGCATCCGTGCCCGCGCCCGGCCCGGCACCTCCTGTGCCTTTGCCATTCTTGCGCTCGATCACGAGCGTCAGTTCTGCGCGCGGTGCAATCTTGCCTTCGACCGAGTATACCTCAGTGCCGTCGAGGTTCAGCGTTTTGCGTGTTGTGCCCGGTTTGAATTCAAGCGGCAGCACACCCATACCGACGAGGTTTGTGCGGTGGATGCGCTCGAAACCTTCTGCAGCGATGACTTCCACACCGGCGAGGCGTACGCCCTTCGCAGCCCAGTCGCGTGACGAACCCTGGCCATAGTCGGCACCGGCAACGATGATCAGCGGTTGCTTGCGGTTGATGTAGGTTTCGATCGCCTCCCACATGCGCATGACTTTGCCTTCAGGCTCGACGCGGGCGAGTGAACCTTTCTTCAGCTGGCCTTTGTCGTCGAGGCACATCTCGTTCATGAGCTGCGGGTTCGCAAAGGTCGCGCGCAGCGCGGTCAAATGGTCGCCGCGGTGCGTCGCGTAGGAGTTAAAGTCTTCTTCGGGCAGGCCCATCTTCTCGAGGTACTCGCCCGCCGCGCTGTTACGCAAAATCGCGTTCGAAGGTGAAAGGTGGTCAGTGGTAATGTTGTCCGGCAAGATAGCCAGCGGGCGCAGGTTCTTGAGCGTGCGCGGGTTCGCGGCGAGTGCTCCGACGCCTTCGGTATCCCAATACGGTGGCCGGCGGAT
>JAEUSA010000227.1 GCA_016788945.1 Leptospiraceae bacterium | reverse complement strand
AGGTGCTCACCCGGCACTGTTCAAGGTAGCGCGCGATATCTTCGCCGATCTCGGCGTTGTAACCGATCCAGTACCGGTTGCCGACAAACACTGCGGGCACCGAGCGCGCTTTGAAACCGAAGCGTTCGGCAAAAGATAGGTAGGCGCGCGCATTCTCGCGGTGCCGCGTCACTTCGAGAGAACGCAGCTCGAATGCGCCTGCCGTCAGGCGTTCGAGCACCGGGTGCGCTTCAGCGCAGTGCGGGCAACCTTCTGCCCAGAAAAAATAGACGACGGTGCGCGGGGCCGCGGCAGGCAGTTCTGCTACGGCAAAAAAAACGAAAAGGCAAAGCAGGCAGCGAAAGAGTTTTACCACCAACTCTCGGCAATGGCCTGATAGGTGTCTGTCAACCCTTTATCGTAGTTCAGTGCCCAGATACCGATGCCACCCATCTGCCGTGATTTGATGTAATCATATTTTGTTTTGAGGCTGTCTTTCGTGTCATACCACACCTGATGGTACACCCCGTCTTTCTTGTAAAAATAATAAGGGTTCTTGATCGTGTTTTCGTAACCGAGAATCGTGTTGACCCCGTCTGGTGTGAGGGATTTCACCAAGGGCAGAATCTGGTAATACATTCTTGTCTTCGCATACGAACTGCCGAGACTCGACGACGGAATCGAAAAGCTCTGCGTTGCGTAATCCTGCATGTAATAACCGACGCCGCCTAAAAGTTTATGCGCATTCGCCGCACCCATCTTGCCGATCCAGTGGTTGAAGAAATACTGGTATGAATAATTGTACGACCAGGGCGGCACCGGCGAATACAGTTTATTCGTCGGCCCTGCCTGCGGCGATGAACCGCTGTGCCCTTCGTAGCTCATTACCATAGCATAGTCGAGATGGTTGATGAAGTTGGCGATGTCATATGCCCCCGACCAGTCGATCGGCATCAATGCCATATGAATACGATACGGCTGTCCGTCGGGAGCATTGCCCTCGGCGGTGAGTGCAGTGCGGAGCTCCTGCACAAACGTGGTTAACCCGTTCTTCGCGGTTTTGCCCGGAATCTCGAAATCAAGATCGACGCCGTGCGCACCGCGCGCCTTGACTTTGTTGATAATGTTCGTAATCATGCGCGCGCGGTTGGTCGGTGAATTCACCATCGTCGCAATATCAGCGGCACCGAACAGGCAGACCGACAGCAGAACTTTAACGCCGTTGTTTTTTGCCACCGTCACGGCCGAAGTTGTGTCCCAGCCGTGCATCGACTTGATGCTGCCGTCGGCGTTTGGTTCCATACAGAAGTAAAGCAAGTGCGTGAGTTTATCCCATTGTATTTCGCTGGTTGATGCCGACCAGTAGGCAAGATAACCCTGCACGACGCGGTTGGCGAGCACGGTCGAGGTCTCGTCGACAAAATTCACCGTCAGCGTATACGCACCCTTTTTTTCGACACCAGACGAATTGACGTAGGTGTCGGCAACGAGGTAATACGTGCCGGCTTCGAGCGACTGTGTGAGCGTCGTGTCATTGCGCGCGAGTACCGTGAGAGGCGAGAGCGAAGACAGCAGGTGGATGTCGATGTCGACGCCTACGGCCATACCCGAAAGTGTTGCTGTCACCTTGTATTTTTTGTTCGCAGGCACGGTAAACGTATACACATACTCGGGTCCCGATTCATTCTGCGCATAACCCGGGTAATAGTTGATGCTGTCGGGTGCACCGGCGGTCGACGTGCTGCGTGTGTTGTCGGTGTAGGTATAAGGCAAAGCGCCGATGTTGATGGTGATATCGGCGTTGTTGATCTCGGTCATTTGTACGTTCAGCGTGAAGGGGCCGTTTTTAATCGTGCCCGAAGCATTCTTAAAACCATCGACGACAATGTAGTAGGTACCCGCCGGTAAAACAACCGAAGGTGAACCATTCGGTACCGAGACGTCGTTACGATACGCTGCATCTGACGAGTAGAGCGTCGCTGTCCTGAACGTATTGAAATCCACCCCCGCGACCGAGGTCGAAGTGGTGAGGTTAGTCAGAATGTGCACATCGTTGTCGACGGTGGCAGTCGCGACACCGCCTGCGGTCAGTTGCGCCTTGAACTCGACCGATTTCGTGACCGTGAAACGATACACCACTTCATTGCCTTCTTCTTTCTGCGTCGCGGGGTAATAACGGTCGATCAGATTCTGCGTGCTCGCCGATGTGTCAGCGTTGTGCGTGTAGTTGACCGGTGTCGTCGAGATGGTGCTCGTGTTAATAATGTAGGGTGACGCACTCGTGCCGTTCGGTGCCGGCGTAGGGTCGGTGATAAAAACCGTATAACCCGCGCCGTTGTTGTCGTTTATTGTCAGATCGCCTTCGTCGTCGTACGACAGCAGGCGGTAGTAATAGGTTGTACCATAAGAGGGCAGCGTAATGGTTACTGAATGCGCGGTGCCGGATGTACCTTCGTCGACAATCACGTCGCCGTATTTGGTATCGTTGCCGAGTTCGAGAAACCCGGTGCAGTCACGATCGGTTGTCCAGGTGACAGTCAGCGTGCGTGCACCCGAGTTGGTGGTGGCGTTGATTGCACTCACCACCGGGTAGATGCGCACATGAAAGACCAGTTGGCCGAGGTTATCGACCTGCGCTTTGAGGTTATTCACCTTTGTCGTCGACGTGACACGAAAACGATAGCGACCTTCGGCGAGATTTGACAGCGTGAACTCGTGCACCTTCGTCCGTTCGTCTTTGAACTGGCGGTTATCGGAAATTTCTTGCACGCCCCATTCGACAAGCGCATCGGATTCGAATTCGGTTTCCCAGCGTATTTTTACTGAAGTACCGCTCACCACCGCAGTCAGGTTCTTAACCGAAAAATCATAGCTGAGTTCGGGGTTGGCGGCCCAGCCGTCTTGTTCGGGGTCGGGTTTCGTTGCGCTGGGCAGGTCTTGTTTGCCGCTAAAGCAGGCGCCGAGTGCCAACATGAGCAAAATGAGGTGGATGGACTGGCGCGCGGGCATAGTTACTCCATATATAATGACATTTGTGTCAGTAAAGGTGCCAAAAAAATGTTTTGCCTTACGGTATATCCGCCGACCGGATGTTCAGTTCCTGATCTATCAGGTTTGCTTGCAAAATCGGTTCGAATGGCACGTTTTCCGTAAGCGTATACTTGCCAGCGATTGGCCGACTCATTACAATAGTCAGCTTTTCGAGCGGCAGAATCTGCCAATAAACCGGGATCTCCGCTTCTGCATAGATGTCGGCCTTTGCCGCGTCGTATGCCTTGGTTGTTACGGATATTTCGATCACGAGGTGCGCGGAGGTGAACCGGGGTGCCATGAGAGATTTGACCTTTTCTACGATCGCGATGTCGGGTTCGGGGGCGGAATCGGCGAGCGCCAATGGATTTTCGCTAATGTGGCGGGTGTGCTTTGGCAAGTATAATCTGCATCGTCGCCACTGCCCCGGTGCCATCAGCGCGGTTGGCGAGCGAAACCGAACCGCCGTGCAGTTCGGCGACGAGTTTCACAAAGGCGAGGCCAAGCCCCGTACCTTTGCGTCGCGTGTCGGGCCGTTCGAGCGAATAGAATTTGTCGAATACTTTGTCCGCAGCGTAAGCGGGTATGCCGGTGCCGTGGTCGTTGATCTCCATCACACAATGGTGATCTTGCATTTGCGCTCTGAGCTCAACTTCACTGCCGGCAGGGCTGAAATCAAGTGCATTTTGAATCAGGTTAGCCAGCGCTCTATAAAGAAGAAAATAATTTCCGGTGAGGCGCAAACCCGGTGCGCTGGTGAGTGCAAGGCGTATGTTCTTCTGCGCGCACTGCGCTGCAAAGTCTTCGACCAATTGGCCGAGAAGCTCTGCCATATCGATGAGTTCGGGCTTGGGCAAAACCCGTACATTCTCCAGGGTCGCGATCTGCAGCAGGTTTTCGGTAATTGCCTGTATACGCTCTGCCTCGCGCGAAATATTGCCGACAAACTTCTTGCGGTCGGTATCGCTCAACGGCTGCTCCAGAATTTCCGTGGCGCCCAAAATGCCCGCGACGGGAGTCTTGAATTCATGCGTCAGCATTTGCACAAAACTTTCAATGTATTCGCGGCCATCGAGTTCTGCGCGCATCAGTTCAAATTCGCTGCCCAGCGTGCCGATTTCGCTGTTCCCGAGTTTAGGTAGTGTCGGCTTTGCCCCGCTGCGCAGATTCTTTACATACGCAATCAGCAGATCGAGCGGTCGTGTAATGAGGTAAGTTACCGCGATACCGATCAGCAAAAATGCCGCGAAGAACATAAACAGGGTTATGGCGATCTTGTCCTTCGTTGCCGCGATGACTTGTTCGAGAGTGATCGCCGGCTTTGCCGCGGTGATGACCCCGGCAATTTTACCGTTCAGGCGAATCGGTGCTGCGATATACTTAATACTGACGCCGGGAAAACGCTCGTCGTCACGGCTTGAGCGGGCACCGTAGCCGCCGTGCAGCGTGCGGTAAACATCGTTCCACTTGCTGTAGTCTTTGCCTTCGGCGATACCCGCAGAGTCGTAGATGACGATGCCACGCGCATCGGTGACGTAAACCCTGAGGCTCACCGCGCTCTTGCGTATGCCGAAAATCTCTGCCTCGACGCGGCGCGAGAGCGTCGCAGCGACGATATCCCTGAGCAGCGCCGTCGAGAGGGTTGCTTTGCCCCGCGAACTCTGTTCGACGTGCGTCGCCAGAAGTGCAGCAGTTTCATTGAGCCCGTCTTCAAGAATCTGGAAGTAGCGGAATTTGACATCGTCGCGCAGTTCGCGGCCGACGAGCCAAAACGCGAGCGCGGCGGTAATAAACAACGAAAGCAGCAAACGGGTGCGGATCTTCACCAGTATTCCCTCAGCGAATATCCGAAGCCGCGGTGTGTTTCGATCGCTTCGATTTCAGGTTTAATCTTGCGCAGTTTTGCGCGAATGCTTTTGATGTGCGCATCGATCGTGCGATCAAAGGGCGCACTCATTTGCCCCATCGCATGATCGATCAGCTGGTCACGGCTGAATACCCAGCCGGGGCGTTTGGCCAGTGTGCACAGAATGAAATATTCGTATTTAGAGAGTTCGAGCTTCTCACCAAAATATTCGGCCCGGCTGCGTTTGTCATCGATAACAAGTGGCGTAACCGGCGCCGGTGACTCAGTCGTGCGTGCGTCGCTGCGCCGCAAAATCGCCTTAACCCGCGCCGATAACTCGCGTAGGCTGAAGGGTTTCATCAGGTAGTCGTCGCCGCCGATCTCGAGCGCGACGATGCGGTCGATTTCTTCTTGCCGTGCGCTGAGAAACAGCACCGGTGTTTCTGCCTTCTTGCGCAAGGCGCGGCAGACGTCGAAACCCGTCATGTCGGGCAGGTTGATGTCGAGAATCAGAAAATCGGGCAGGGCCGACTCGAGCAGTTGAATGGCCTCGCCGCCGGTCGATACCCAGTGGACGGCAAAGCGCTCCTGTTCGAGCGCGAAAATGATGTTTTCTGCGATCGGCCTCTCATCTTCAACGAGCAGAATTCTGCGCGGCTGCATTCGGGCCAGTCCGCCAAACGACGCCCGGCCAGCAATGGGAAAATCCGCCGCCCACCTCTGATTTTCACACAAAATTCACATAACCTTCATACGCTGCACATGTCATAGGGTTAATCTGCCCACAACCCAATAGGGAAAGGAGATAACAATGCGAAGAAGTAAACTGAGTTCACAGATTCTATGGGTGAGTCTGATCACGATTATTCTGACGGTGGTGGCGACGATGATTCTGCCGCTGATCCGCGAGCGCGCTGAACGGCGTGAGGGTGTACTGCGCGAAATGACGCGCATTTGGGGGCAACCGCATTTGTTGCAGGGGCCGTTGGCCTATGACGACCGCGGGGCGATCGACATTGCCGCGCTGACAATTGATGGCGATATTAAGACAAGCACGCGCCGCAAAGGGATTTTTCGCGTGCCTTTTTATTCGGCCAAATTGACACTGAGCGGTGAGATCAAAGGGGCCGCGCGGCGGATTATTCTGCGTTCGCGCTCGCGACTGAACGTCGAAAAAGCAGCCTTGGGCAATCGTGCGGTAGCATTCAGCGAAAGCTTCGAAACGGGTACCTATGTGTACCGTGCGCTCACTGCCGGTGCTCGCGGCGAAAAACTGCAGATTACTTTGTTGTGTGAAGGCGTGCAGAGTCTGTCATTTATTCCGGCCGCCGCCGCGAGTGAAGTTCGTCTGCAATCTGACTGGAGCGACCCGGGCTTTTTCGGCGATTTTTTACCTGCCAAATACGAAATTCACAAAAATGGATTCAATGCCGATTGGAAAATACACGTACCGCGTTTCGAACCGGTTGCCGAAAAATATAATCAACTGCCTGTGGGCACAACGACGCCTGCTACCGCCGTTGAGCGGCGTTCGGTTAGCGAAACGGAAAAGCCGGTAGTCGCTGCGGCCCCCGCGCAGGCATTTGGGGTGAATTTTTATCAGCCTGTGGACATTTATCTATCTACCGAACGCTCGGTGAAATATGCTATACTGTTCATTGCACTGACGTTCATGACGTTGATTCTGTTTGAAGCGATTAGCAGTGCTGAAATACACCCGATGCAGTATTTTCTCGCGGGGCTGGCGCTGGTTATTTTCTATCTGCTGCTGCTCGCGCTGGCGGAATATACCGGGTTCACTATCGCTTATGCTGTCGCGTCGGCGGCCACGGTCGTGCTGCTGGCACGCTACAGCGGCAGTTTTCTGCTCAGCCGAACGCACACCGTTTCTTTTGCAGGCGTGTTAGCGTTTCTTTACGGCCTGCTCTATGTCATCTTGCAGCTTGAGGAGTTTGCGCTCATCGCCGGCGCTACAACGCTGTTTCTCGCTCTGGCCGCGACGATGTACCTTACGCGCCGGCTCGATTGGTACCGGTTGGGCGCAGCATAAGAAAATACTTGCCGCACAACTCTCATAAAACAGGCGTAGCTTCGGATAAGATCCGCGGCTACGCCCTTGAAAAAGTACCTGTCATTGCTGCTGTTCTGGTGTTTGCCGCTTTCGGCCGCGCAAAAGGTCAACTGGGAAGAAATTGACTGGCAGCTGTTAAAAAGCGAGCACTTCGATATCTACTTCCCGAAAGGTTATAATCACCTCGCACAAAAGACGCTGCAGTACGCAGAAGAGGCGAATATTCACCTCAGCCGCCGGCTTGGTCATCGCCTTTCGATAGTCACACCCATCTTTGTTTATCCATCCCATGGCCATTTTCAGTCGACGAATATTATTCCTTTCGCGATAGACGAGGGTACCGGCGGCTTTACCGAACGCATTAAACGCCGCGTGGTGGTGCCGTATCTCGGCTCGAATGACGAGTTCAGGCATGTGGTGGTGCATGAACTTGTGCACGCATTCCAATACGATATTCTGCTCGGCTCGACCATGGGCAGTACATTCTCCATTGCATCGGGTAGCCAGCCACCGCTGTGGTTCGTCGAAGGTATGGCAGAATATTTTTCTCTCGGCTGGGATCACACGGCCGATATGCAGATGCGCGACGCAGCGCTCACCGATTCATTGCCCACGCTCGAAATGATGACAGAATATCGCGTGCAAAACGGATTCATCTTCTACA
>JAEUSA010000140.1 GCA_016788945.1 Leptospiraceae bacterium | reverse complement strand
TGCACGCTATACCTGTTTCTCCCGCTCGGGCGGGCGTAATGAGATGGCGAATGTTCTACAGTTTACCTCAGACGACATCGACGAACTCGTGGCGCGCCTGAATATGCTGGCCGCAGAAATTCCGGCGATGCGCGAACGCATGCTCAGGCAGCACCTCTACTCGCTCAAAAGCGAGAAGAGCCAAAGGCGGTGGATTGACTTCTTCAAGAAACGCACCCCCGAAGAAGATATGGCTTCCTTGTCGGTGCTGCGTGAATCCATTCAGGCGATGCTGACGCAGGGAAAAATCTCGAAGAATGAAGCGTTAAAACTGATGTCGTACGCCGAAACCCTGCACGGCGACTGAATTTACAGTAGCGCATATATCCTGAGGCAAGAACATGGTGGTTTAATGCCCGCGTTGATTTTGAGGCGATTCTTCGTATACCTTGCGGCACCGTTGCTGGTAAACTTTCTGCTATTTACCGTTTATCTGCTGGCGGGCCCGGCGCTTGTGCAGCTGCCGGCCCATTTGCCGAAAGCCGAACGCGCCACCGAATTATTGATTCTGCGCCTTATTGCCTTCAGCACACCGATCACCTATTCGCTGCTACGCACACGGATGTTCCGTAAGTCGATTTCAGGCCATGAGATCGCTCTGGTTGTGTTCTCCACCTGGCTTCTTGCCGAGTGTGCTGATCTGATATCGCTCATTCAGTCGCAGTCGATACCCTTGGACGTGCTTGTCTACCGCGGCTGCAAAATCGCTTTATTTGCCGTGTTGGGTCTCGCGTGCACATCTGCGGTCATCAATCTACTGCGCGTCAAATTATTGCACGAGAGCACATTCTTTTTCCGCCGCTCCGTAATTCTGCTGCTGATCAGCATCGGCTACCTCGCGGCATCAGCCGTTGTACTCGTCATCAACTATCACCACGCGCGGCAACCAATGCTTTTCCTTACTTCTGTGGGGGCTGTTACCCTGATTGTGGTCGCACTAAATGTGCACGCATTCGTGCTGTTCCGCAACTTTTACCGCGGTGTCGGCACAACGGGTCGTCAGCCGCTCCACACCGAACGAGAGGCCATACCGGCAGTCTTTCAAAGCGCGATTCAGGCACGCCTCAATGAGATGCTGAGCTACGCAGAAATGCTCGAGTCAAAAAATTCAGATGTCGACATGGTGCGCAGCCGCATTGCGCGTGCGGCGCGTGAACTGCGGCGGCATTTTGAAGCGTTGGAAAGCCGTGACCGCCAGAAGCTGCAGGGCGGAGGCAGGTTTCGTGAACAACCCGAAACCGTGCACCGCCGCATCCTGGTTATAGAAGGCGCTGAAATCAGCCGCATCATACTCAGCGAATATCTGAAAAGTGCCTGCGATTGCCAGATAGATACAGCGACGAATGGTCGCGATGGTATTCACGCGGCACTGAGCCTTGCGTATGACCTGATTATCGTCGATATCGGCCTCGCCGATATTTCAGGCATCGATGTTTCGACGGCAATACGCGAACACGGCGTGTCGGTGCCGATCATCGCAATCTCATCCGGGCGAGAAGACCTGCGCGGCGACGCGATTGCCGCCGGCGTGAACGTCTATCTCGAAAAACCTGTGACACGTGAGCAGGTTCTGCTGCACCTGCAGGAGCAGCTGTAAAAACGTTTACGTGCCGTCTTCTACCCAAGGGCTAAACCATGGGATTAGGTGACATAAAAGACATGATGAGCCAAATGCGTGCGGCTCAGCAGCAAATGAAAGAAGTGCAGAAAAAGCTGTCGGGTATGCGCGTTTCAGCGGAATCCGGCGGCGGCACCGTCAAAGCGACCGTCGACGGCGAAGCCAATCTAATCGATCTTGAAATCGACACCGCTCTGCTCGACGCAGATGAAATTAAGGTGCTGCCCAAGCTAATCAAAAAGGCAATACAAGAAGCGCAGAAAGATGCGCGCAAACAGGTAATGTCTGACATGAAGGGCATGTTGGGTGGTATGACGTGACATGCCACCCGAACTGATCGCTGCAATAGAAGCCATACAATCATTGCCCGGTATCGGCCGGCGCTCGGCAATGCGCATCGCCTTTGAACTGATCAAGGCAGGTCCGCTGAAAACGCGCCATTTCACCAATGCAATCGAACAGTTGTCATCGGGTGTAAGCACCTGTGAGCGCTGCGGGGCATATGTGAGCAGTCGCACCGGAGATGATAAAACTTTCTGCAGTTTCTGCGACTCGCCGCGGCGTTCGGTATCATCTCTCTGCGTTGTCGAAAACCCTTGGGATATCTACGCCGTTGAAAACACCGGTGAATTTACGGGACTCTACCATGTGATTGGCGGGGTACTCTCGCCGCTCGACGGAATTGGCCCTGACGAATTGGGTATGCCGCGCCTTGCCGAACGCGTGCGCTCCGCCGGTGTGAGCGAAGTCATCGTCGCAACCAACCCGAGTGTCGAGGGCAATGCGACCGGGCACTACATTGCCGATCTGCTGAAACCTGCCGGCGTAAAAGTCACCCGCATCGCGACGGGCCTTGCCCTCGGGCAAATGCTCGACTTCGCCGAAACGCAGGCCATTTCGCAGTCGCTACGCGCCCGCATCGAGTTGTGAAATCCCGTTTCCACCGACCTGCATGCCATTCGTCAGCGTCATCATTCCCGCCCTGAACGAAGAGCAGTCACTCCCCCACGTCATCGACGGGCTCAAAAATACCGCTAAACAGCAGCGGCTCGATATCGAAATTATTGTGTGCGATAATGGCTCTACCGATCAGACGGCGAAAGTCGCGTTGCAAGGCGGATGCAAAGTTGTGACGGAGAGGGAACGCGGCTACGGCGCGGCATGCCTCAAAGCACTTGCGGCGAAAGACCCTAAAAGCGATTGCATCCTTTTTACCGACGCAGATTTTTCCGACTTCCCGGAAGAATTTCCCCAATTGGTGATGCCGATCATCCGCGATGAAGCCGACCTCGTGATCGGTTCACGCAACCTAACCGGCGGGGTGCGCGAACGGGGTTCACTCACACCGCAGCAGAAATTCGGTAACTGGCTCGCGACTTCACTAATGAGGTTATTTTTCGGCTTTCGCTATACCGACCTCGGGCCATATCGGGCGATTTCGCCCGCTGCGCTCAAACAAATTCATATGCAAGATCGCAACTTCGGTTGGACCGTACAAATGCAGATTCGTGCCGTAAGGCTTGGTCTCAGAATACGCGAAGTCGCCGTGAGCTACCGAAAGCGCATCGGGGTATCCAAAATATCCGGCACGATCAAGGGTACTGTTCTCGCCGGCACGATCATCATCCGCACCATTTTCCGCGAACTGTTCATACGCCACTAAAATAATCTTAGCGGATGCGCGTCTTGAAGACTGCGGCGATGTGATTAGTGGAATATCTTGAACTTATCACCGATAAGATCCAAAACCTCAATGACAATCAGCAGCGTGATGATCACTTCAATGCGGTAGCTCTGACCATGCATGTGGAATTCATTGAACATATGCAGGTTCTCCTCAACGATTCGAAGTGAATTGTTGACCTCGTCGAAACGCGTTTTGATCTCCAGGCTATCTGCCGTTCCCCGGTGTATCGCCGTCAGCTCATCGTCTTCCCAGGTAATATCGAGATGCCCGAACAGATAAAGATGTTCGGCAATACGGTTTTTGATGTTGAGAACACGACCGATGAACTTATTGAGTTTGCGCGCCCCCAGTTTCATTTTGCCCCGGCTCTCGAGATCTCTGATCTGTTCGTTTGTCTGCCCGAGAAGGTTCGCGCTCACGCGGCGGTAGTGGTCAAGCGTCACTGAATATGCCAGATTTTGCATCACAACACGGGCGATGCGGGCATTCAGAGATTTTATGGTAAGTCGTGATGGAGCAAATTTCGGCTTACCGCCGCGGATTTCGATCGTATGGTCTTCACTCAGCGACTGGTGATGAATATTTTCAGAATGCACGCGCATCAGCTCGAGCAACTTTTCTGTTTCGTGCGCAGAAACATTACAGAACACTATCGCTCCGTAATTATAGACTGAAGCCCAGCTATTTTTACCCATGAATAAGAAAATTTCGCGCGGTGTGCTCGCCTCTACTTTACCCCCGCACGAGCGCGCAAAAGCGCCAATGTCGGTGCTTTCGGCGATTGAAAAGGCCATCATTTCCATGGTCGCAGATGAGCAAGACGCACGCCCGCGCAACCGTTTTTGCTCACAGAAGATGTTGAGCGAGGCACAGCTGTTTTCATTGACGCGGGCATTTCATCGCCCGCGAGGGCGATAGATGCAAAAAATTCCTTTCCTTATACTATTTACTTTCGCCCTTGCGGCCGCAGATGCCCCGGCGCCCGTGAGTGCAGAGTTCGATTGGCCGGTAGAAAAAGAAAAAAAATACCAGATTAGCTCAACTTTCGGCGAATCTCGCATCGACCATTTTCACAACGGCATCGATTTGCCCGGTGAGGGCATCAAGGTTTTGGCGCCACGCGACAGCCGAATACTCTACCGCATCAACGCAGAAATCACACCGGGCGAAATGCCATTCGGCGGCGGCAACACGCTGATTCTCGACCATGGGGCATCGGCCGCCGGCAACACTTGGACAGGCTATATGCATCTCAATGCGGTTTCTGACGCTGTGCTGAAAAACGCCCCGCTCGCGCGCGGAGAAAAGATCGGCAGTTCGGGCAATACGGGGCATTCAGGCGGTGCACACCTGCACTTTTTTGTATACCAAACCGGCGAGCGCGCGGTAGTCAATCCGCTGCTGTTGATGAGCGATGCTTATTACCGCGACAAGAAGCCGCCCGAAATCAAAGAATGGGGGGTTCTGCTCACCGAAAAATTTGCCTCGGTGAACCCGGAAAAGCCGTTTCGTCTGTCTTCTGATTTTCCCGTCTACGCTCTGCTGCAAGACCACGGAGTCGGAGCCGAACGCTGGGGCGTCTATGACTACCGCGTGCTGCTCGACGACAAGCCGGTCATCTCGGCGACCTTTGATAAAATTCTTTTCCGTAACGACAGCTGGCGGCTGGCGAGCGGTCAGGCATTCGAAGAAATTTTTTACCGCAACCAGTATTCGCTCACAACCGGTGTGCGCAAAGCGAAGCGACTGAGCATCGAAGCGCGCGATCTGAAGAATAATGTTTTTCGCAAAACGTTCGACTTGAAGATACAGCAGAATTGAACAGACCAAAAGCGGGTTTTGCTTCGATCTTTGTTAATATTCGACGGGAATAGGATCAAGGCTACGCCACAGATACCATGTCGCTACGGTCGAAAACGGTGACCACGGCTCGGCGGCCGCCCGAATTTTTTTGAGGGGCATTTTTTTCCCTTTGAAATAATTCAGTTCAACCGCGCGTATTAACCCGACATCCCCAAGCGGCAAAACGTCGGGCCGCCACAGATTGAACATCAGGTACATATCTGCAGTCCACGGACCAATACCCCTCAGTGCAACCAGCTCGGCCTTGACCTCATGATCAGCGAGCCTGCTGAGCTTAGCGGCGCTGATCTTTTTTTCGGCAAAGTGCGCGGCAAGATCACGAATATACTCCGCCTTGCGCTCTGAAAGACCGCATGCACGCAGCTTTTTCACCGGCGTCGCAATAATTTTTTGCGGGCGGATTTTCGCGGTGTGGCCGTCTGCCGCCGTAACCAGCCGCCCCCAGATGGTGTCGGCAGCCTTCACCGAAATCTGCTGCCCGGCGATCGCGCGCGCGAGCGTTGTAAACGCGTCTTTTTTGAGCCGCAGCTTCACCTCAGGATAAGCGGCAATAATTTTGGCCAATACCTTATCGCGGCGCGAAAGATGCTGAACCGCCTCGCCCCAGTAGTGCGGAAGGTCAGCCATTCGCTACTATCAACCGCTCTACTTTCAGAGCATCTTCCGGCACATCGACACCGGGCGAATCGACCGCCGCGATATGGACGTAGATATGAAAACCATGAAACAGAAACCGCAGCTGCTCCAAACTTTCTGCCTCCTCAAGGGGGGCGACTGGCAGCTGTGCGAGTTTGAGCAGTGCTTCGCGCGAATACGCATACAACCCTTGGTGTTTGAGCGCGGGTAAACGGCTGCGCACCTCCCTTTTGCGGAAAAAAGGAATCGGCGAACGCGAGAAATAAAGTGCACGGGAATCGGCGGCGAGCACAACTTTTACCTGATTCTCGTTATGAAAATCCTGCTCGTTGCTGAATGGTACGGCGGTAGTGGCAATATGGCAGGCTTCACCATATTGCCGGAACAAAGCCACCGCGCCGCTGATGTTTGCAGCGGGCAGCAGCGGCTCATCGCCCTGCACGTTGACATAGTGTGTGTAATCAGAAAATTTTTCCGCAACCTCTACGATGCGGTCGAAACCCGAAACATGGTCGTCACGGGTCATCACTGCTTCGCCGCCAAATTTTGCCACGGCTTCGGCGATGCGCTGATCGTCGGTCGCCACAACAACCCGGTCGAGATCCGCACACTTGCGCGCTGCGGCAACGACATGCTCAATCATCGGTTTACCGGCAATCGGGTGCAAAGGTTTTCCCGGAAACCGCGTCGAAGCGAACCGGGCGGGAATTACACCAAGCGCACGCACTCAGAGTTCTGCCGAATCGTTCGCCGGTGCGGGTGCGCCTGTGCCGAAGCTTGAGCCAAAGGATGCCACCATTTCTTCTTCGGTCATCGGCGTCAGCGGAAAAAGATCACCGTTTGCGAGGCGTTCTTTGAAGGTGACGGCGTAACAATAGGCATCCATAATACACTGCTTCACCGGTTTCCCGTTGAGGCGTTTGCCCCTTTCAAATTCGGCGTCAAACTTTACGGGCTCATCCATATTACCGATAATCTGCTTCGCGCCTTTCATATCGGCAATGAGAAAGCCCATCGACTTGGCGACGTTGTCCATAAATGTGCGAATGAGACCGCGAGTATTGCGCCCTTCCATATCGGCACGGCCTTTGGCTTTTTCTTCGAGTTTTGACTTCTCGATGTAATTGGTCGACTTACGCTCTTTCGCCGCCTTGTATTCTTGCAGCATTTCTTCGTATTTTTCGTAGGCTTTGATGATTGCCCGCGATTCATTGTAGAGATCGGCCATCTGCTTCTTATAGTCAGATTTTACTCCGCCCGAGTAGTCGACGTTGATGTGAATTTTGTTGGTGGTCAACACAAATGAATATTCATAGTCAAACTCAAGAAAATACAGGTAAGAAAGCAATATACGGTCGTTGATCGAAACTTTTTCGAGCATTCGCTTCGACTTGTCAAATTTTTCGACCAGCGCTGGGGGCAGCCGCATTTTCATGAGAGACATGCCATACTGATACTCTTTCGTATCGTAGATGCCGCCTTTCTTTTCTTCTTCTTTTTTTTCTTCGGGTTTGGCTTCACCAGCCTCTTCGACGGGCGCATCGGGCGCATTCGATTCGAGACTTGAGCCATCGCCTTTCTTGCGCTGACCTAATTTATCGCCTTGCGATATCTGAATCGCTTTCTCCAGCAACGGTGAATTCGGCGGATAATCCATACCATCGGCGAGGCAGATCAAATGGAAAAGTTTCGGGTACGCCGTTTGAAACAGTGATTTGGTATTGCTCAGAAAGCGTTTCTGCTTTATGATCATACCCTGTATGGATTCTTGGGATAATTTTGCCGCCTGCGCTTCTGGCGTGAAGACATCGAGTGCGAAACCCATCGCTTTTTTAAATGTCTCTTGAAACGGATACAATATGTAGAGCGTACGGTATATCGACTTGAGCGACGCAACAAGAGTCTCGAGTGGAGCTCCCGCCGGGTTCTGCGCACCTGCCGACAGTGCAGAAAAATATTCGCTGTTGTACATATGGTGCGCGTATTCGAGCGTTTCCATCAGCAGCGGATTTTTATTATCCAGATTCTGCATGATTTTTTTACCGATCGACGGCCGCTGCAGAAAAAGGTCGTTGCCGATCAGATTATATTCGATTAACGCCTGCTTCACTTCAAGGTTTAGAAAATTGAGAAAGCCGGGTTTAACGCTTTTACCGCCGAAAGGCGCAACACCCGCAAGAAAACAGCGCATGCGGATCATAAAACGCGCGCCGGGGCCGCTGATCTTCTTCAGTGCTTTTTCATATTCTTGTCTGGCGCGCTGCGCTTTTTCTGATTCTTCGCGTTCGCGTTCGCGGCGTAGCTCTGAAGGCAGTTTGGTTTCGGCTACACCGCCACCGCCAGAAACACCGACTCCCCGACCGGCACCGGCACCGGCAGATCTGGCTTCGGCCGCGCGACGGGCATCTTCTTGCCGCTCGGCAAGACTCTTTTCTTTGAGCACCTGCCCGCCGGCAGATTTGAAGCGCTCGAGCATCTCTTTGCGTTCTTGGTTATCAAGCTCGTTGGCGCCAATCGCAGATCGGGTCTCGTCAAATTCGTACTTCGCCTCAGCCATCGGTACCTTCGCAAAGAGGCTTTGGGACGCTCGGTCAAGCAGAATCGCTCTTGTAAAGGCATAAAACCTTGCCACCCTGTCTCAAAAACTCGTTCGGGATATATGAAAGCAGGTATACATCCCGTTTATGAAGACGCGGTGATTCGCTGCGCGTGCGGTGCTGAGCACAAAACGCGCTCCACCAAAAAAGAAATCTTCGTGGAAATTTGTTCGAATTGCCACCCATTCTTTACCGGCAAAACCAAGCTGGTCGATACAGCCGGCCGCGTAGACAAATTCAAGAAAAAGTACAAAATGAAATAAAGCCCCTGTGGGCTTTTTTTCTGGTGGTCATGTCGCCGCGCGCAGCCTGAGCATGGGCCCCGTGGTATGCGAACTGAGTTGGGTAGTTTTGTGGGCAATCGCAAGCTACATTCTGATTTTCAGCCTGTGCGGGGAATTTGCCCTGCACCATGCCCATAGTCATCAAACAAAGCGACGTCATTGAATCCGTAGCCGGCGCGCTGCAATATATTTCTTATTACCACCCGCCCGATTTTATTCAGGCGATGAAAGTTGCCTATGAAAAAGA
>JAEUSA010000196.1 GCA_016788945.1 Leptospiraceae bacterium | reverse complement strand
AAATACTCTATGGCTTTATTATTGACCCTGAACCTAAGGGTGTTGCCATTCCCGCCTCAGAATTAACAGAAGTTGGATTCTTTCAAGGCAGCTTGGACAAAGTTAATAAAGAAGTCTTACTTTTGAGTCGTCGCCAGCTTCAACCACCCTTTGGGTCATTAATTGCCGAAAAGTTTTGGGCAGCACAGCTATCTAAAGACAAAACAATCGTTTCAGCCCGCTCAGACCTTGTTGAATCGAATATTCTTAAATTCTTACCAGAACTAGAGAAATATCCATTTCGAGACCATTTTGCGCATAATATTGACTATGCGTATGCCACTTATGAACAAAAAGAAAAACCATTCAGCTTCATCGAAATCAAGTACCAAAGTGAATTTCCTGGGCAAGATTCAACTGAGTACTTATGGCGACGAATAATCTTCGATCATGCGCAGAAGAGCGTCGTAAAAATGAATCATACGCTGGTAAATAATTCTTGGCTGATAACATTTTTTCTGCTTAATGTTGTGATATTTTTAGCTGTATTGGGCATTACAACATTAATAAAAATATTGACTGGCTTAGATCGGAAGTGAAACCGAATGCAAAACGTCAGACAACAAGATTTACAAGCTGCGCTCGCTGCGGTGCCGTAGCTCCTCGCGTGCTCGGTCTCCGGCGGCCTGAAATGCGTTGACGCCTGACAAACGAGACGTTTGTTTGGTCAGGCGCAACGCAGCCGCCTGCGACACATTGATGGTGCTTAGTATGCGGCTTTCTAAACAAGCCCGCTTTTATTGTGCGGCGCACCATCAACGTCTTGTAAATCCAACGTTGTCGGAACATTGCCGCGACATATTTTAATATCCACCCGCATCCATGCGAGCGAGGAAACACTGCTTGATTCAAGGCGAATCATGAAATTTACTCGGTTAGCAACAAAGATTCATCAAACCACACATCGACATAGTCGGGGGCTATTAAGAACCGCCAGCCAGGCGCCAGTCCAAAGTATTGAATGATTTCAGGGGCCCATTCAGTTAGATGGTGGGCGTGCAGAGGAACTATAAATTCCTCATCATCTCTAAATTCCTCTCCGCCCCAAATATACCAACCATTTGTCCCGTTCTCCGGTTTATGCCTAAGTCCATTAATAGGGTACACTTTGTCTTTGACGTTTAATGATATTCCGAGTTTTTCAGATGAATTGCAGGCCAGCCATTGTGCGCCGAATCTATGGCAGATCGCCTTTTGCTCGTTAATTGCTTCTGGACTCCAATCCATATATACCCGTTTTCCAAGTTCATTTTCCTTTACGGCTTCAGCAGACAAACCAATATTTACTCACATCAATATTTATTGATGAATTGTGCTGGGAGAAGGCTTGGCCCTCCATGGCCAAGCTGCCCGCAGCGGCAACGTCCGACAACAAGATTTACGAGCTGCGCTCCCTGCGGTGCCGTGGCTCCTCGGGTGCTCGGCCTCACCCACAAAGAAGCGTTGACGCCGCACGCACGGGACGTGCATTCGGTGCGGCGCAACGCTGTGGGTTCGGCAAATTGATGACGCTTAGTATCCGGCTTTTCCAATAAGCCTGCTTCTATTGTGCGGCGCGTCATCAACTTCTCGTAAATCCAACGTTGGGCGAAAGGCAGCTATGATACTTTTTCTACTCGGCATTGGCTTAGAACTCCAAGGCGGTAATATGCCGAATCCTGCTTCGCAACCTTACTACACAGTAATCACAGTCTCGGGCGTGAATTTGAGGGCAAAGCCGCAGAAAAATTCCCCTATTTTGCTCGTACTACCGGTAAATTCATCCGGCAAGATTCTGGAATATATTTCCGAAAAGCCCGTTAAGATTCAAGGCCGACAGGGCTTCTGGGTAAAAGCCGAGTACGGTAAATATGCGGGCTACTTATTTACTGGCTTCGTGGAAATATCCGAAGGTAAGTCTCGCGCTGTGGACGCTGATGTCCCTACGTACGTCGAGGAAAGCCCACATTATCGCGTCTTAGAAAAAGAAGAAGTTCAACTACAATTGAAGCAGAAGGTATACGAAAAGACGGAATTTCCGGGCCACACTCTCTATATTACAAAAGCACCTCCTCGTGATATCGGCGAAGATCCTCAATGCATAGGCCGCTCTGAACTAAGGTTTGGCATGATACGTAACAAGAAGAGCGGTCGATACTACAACCTTGATGCTGTTTATATTGAGAGGGTCCGTGGTGATGTGCCATACCCAGATCAACTGGTACTGGATATTACACACTGTAGCTGTTGCTGCGGGTCGAGGTCAGTGCGAACCTTCTTTTTCGGCAAAGAAAAGGTCTTGGTTGCACCCTTTTCGTTCAAAAAGCGGCCGGCTCAATGCGGTGCGGACAGAATTCAAGAAAGCCTAGAATGGCGTTTCGATAGTAATTCGCAAAGGCTTATCATTCAGATGAAAACACCATTTTGCTCATTCTCAAGCGAAAATCATGAAATAGATTTCAAGAACCCTGAAATTCGCAATCAATACTTTCTTGAAATAAGAAGAGTCGACAACGAGTACGTAAAAACTAAACATATGTATCCTGGGGAAGCATATTCAAACATATTGAAAGAATGGAACACTCCAGCGCCTTTACCGTAGCTGCCCATCGCCCAACAAAATTTACCTGCTGCGCTCGCTGCGGTGCCGTTGCTCCTCGCGTGCTCGGCCCTACGCGCCAAAGATGCCTTCGTCGCACAAGCGGGACGCTTGTTTTGTGCTCCTCAGGCAGGCGCTTCGGGCACATTTGGTGACGCAAATAGGCTTTACAGCATGAAATAATGACACAAGCGTCACCAAACGTCAGGTAAATTCCGCGTTAGCTGCCATAGTTGCACATTTTGCTTCACCGCCATCCTTGGCGGTGCAAATACCGATTACAAGACAAGAGTCTCGGGATCTTGCCGTAAATCCCAGAATTGATGAATAACGATTTTATCTGCTAAATTTTCATAAACTATTAAATAAGTCTTGAAAGTAAATCCACGATGGTGGGTATCTTCAATTTTTCGCCCAATTTCCGGATATCTGGCAATCATATCCAGACAATGTTCAAACCCGTTGATTAATAATTCGCTATACCGGCTATTTCCGAGCCGGTTATACCAGTACTGAAGAATCTCAAGCCGCTGCGTCTGAGCAGTGTTTGTGAGAATTACGGGTTTCTTTTCAGCCAATCAGAAACCTGCATCGCTGCTTTTTC
>JAEUSA010000180.1 GCA_016788945.1 Leptospiraceae bacterium | reverse complement strand
CATCCGCCAACGCATCACGCGGCAATTCGAACAACAGTCAGGAGCTTTCTATTCGTCGGCGCGGTTGTGGGATGACGGCATTATTGATCCGCGCGATACGCGTAAGACGCTGATCATGGCGCTGATGGCTGCTTCACAGAGACCGCTGACGCGCTTCGCGCAGCCGGTCTACCGCATGTGACGGAGAATTATGGTCGAGACAAGATTTGATAACGGTATTTTTCGCATCACGCTCAACCGGCCGGAGAAGCACAACGCATTCGATGCGGCGATGATTGCGCGCTTTTCCGAAGTGTTGCATGAAATTCCAAGCGAAACCCGAGTTGTACTGATTGCCGGAAATGGTAAATCATTCTGCGCGGGTGCGGACATTAACTACATGCGGGCGCAGGCCACTTTCTCTGAAGAGCAGAATCGCGAAGATGCACGCAAACTCGCGCACATGTTTGAATCCATTTATCTGTTGCCGATGCCGACGGTCGCTGCTGTGCATGGCAATGTTTTCGGTGGTGGCTTGGGTATTGTGGCAGCCTGCGACGTCGCCATAGCGACTGACGACGCCCGGTTCTGTTTTTCTGAGGTAAATATGGGGATTATTCCCGCGCTCATTTCACCTTATGTGTTGCGCAAAACCGGGGTTGGCTTTGCCAAGCGTTACTTTCTTTCGGCAGAACTCTTTACGACAGCAACGGCTAAAGCCGCGGGGCTGATTTCAGAATCGGCGGCAACCGACGGCCTTGCCGCGGTGGTCGACAAAATGGTGGGTGCACTGTCTGCGGCGGGCAATCAGGCGCAGAAGAGCGCCAAACGTCTTTTGCACGCGTACGAAAATTTCGAACCGTTCAGTCGTGACCAGCTGATTCACGAGCTGGCAAAACTGCGCGCCAGCGACGATGCGCAGGCGCGGATGAAAAAGTTTCTGGAAAAGAAATAACGGCTGGCCAGCTGTGACGTTTGTCAGGCCGGCAGCTGAAAGAACCCTTCGATGGACAGATAACGCTCACCGGTATCGTAATTAAACGTCAGCACGCGCGAGCCTTTTTTCAGTTCTGGGAGTTTTTTGGCCACCGCGGCAAGCGATGCACCGCTCGAAATACCGATGAACAGCGCTTCTTCTTTGGCTGCGCGTTTCGCGAATTCAAAGGCTTCTTCTTTGCTTACCTGAATAACACCGGTCAGCAGTTCTTTTTTCAAGTTCTTCGGAATAAAGCCCGCGCCGATGCCCTGTATCGGGTGGGGGCCGGGTTGACCTCCCGAAATAACCGGTGAGGCGGCCGGTTCAACGGCAAATACCTGCAGGTTAGGCCACTTTGCGCGTAAGATTTCGGTGACACCGGTTAAATGACCACCCGTGCCGACGCCGGTAATCAGCACGTCGATGCCTTCTGGAAAATCACGCAGGATCTCTTGCGCGGTTGTTTTTCTGTGCACTTCAATGTTGGCTTCGTTTTCAAACTGCTGCGGCATCCATGAGTTGGGGGTGGAAGCAACCAGCTCTGTTGCTTTTTCAATTGCGCCCTTCATGCCTTTTTCGCGCGGTGTGAGCTCGAATTGTGCACCGTAGGCTGCCATAATTGCGCGGCGTTCGACCGACATACTTTCGGGCATGACCAGAATCAACTTGTAACCTTTGGCCGCCGCAACGAGTGCGAGGCCAATGCCGGTGTTCCCCGAGGTCGGCTCGATGATGATGCTGCCGGGTTTCAGGATACTGCGGCGTTCGGCGTCTTCAATCATCGCCAGAGCAATGCGGTCTTTGATGCTGGCACCTGGGTTCTGGCGCTCTAATTTCACCCAAACCTCGTGATCTGCGCCGAAAAGTTTATTGATGCGCAGGTGCGGCGTATTGCCAATGGCTTCAGTCATGCTCTTATATTTCATGAATCCTGATTGATTTCAATACACGTTGCGACAAGAAATTATGCGTGTAGATGCGGATTGTGCAGGGTTATGGGAAAAACATTCTCCACAAAACACGCCGGCCAGAAATTCCCAAGAATAATGCTTTCTTGGTTTACGCGTGCTCGCGTTAGGTGAAGGGGTGTTGTAATGCCACGTTATGTCCTGAGGCCTTCGCTCTCGATAGCCCTGGCGGTATCTTTGCTGTACAGTTGTCGTTTTGAACGGCGCGAAGATTTTGATTTTTCGGTAGACCAGCCTCTACGCTGCGGCATTTTCAAGTCATATTATTTCGTGCGTGACGTTTCCGAAGAGGTTTATCCTGATTTGGGCGCCGTTTTGGCCAACCGAACGCGCCTCGGGCTCGAAGCACAGCAGATCGAAAACCTGGAAAAACACGCCCGCCAATGCACGGAACTCTGCGAGGTCAGCAAAGACAGGTTGCGCCTCATGCAAGAAGAAATCAAGGCTAAATTGGCGCTCAATGAAATCAAGGGCGACCTCTCGCTTCTCGCAAAAGAAGTGCGTGAGTTCGAAGCTGCCAAAGCGGCGTGGCTCGCTACCCATGCAGAGCGCTACCATGCGGGGCTCACGGTACTCAGCGAGTCGCAACGAGCGCGCTGGGCCACAGCAGAAAGTAAGCTTAAGGCATTGCCCGCCGTCAAGGTAAGGCATTGAAAGGCGTTCTCTGATGTTGTGGCAGAAAATCAGGGAACTGCCCTGGTGGGCGATCAGCCTGTCTCTCGGGGTTAACATCATATCGTTGGTAGCGGCGATTCTTGCCGTCAGCTTTTACCGCGATGAGATTCCGGTGATCGTGGTGAGTTTTCTGTTTATTCATATCTTCATCGCGCAACCACTCAAAGATTGGATCATTGCGCGCATGGGTATCGGCAGCCGGTACTCTGGGCAGGCAAGTTTTTTGACATTTGAAAACCGGGTGTCGCGTATCATGCACCTGAAAGATATTCTTGAGTTTTTGGGCTGGCTCATACGCGCGTGGCGCCTCAGCCGGCCTCGGTTACTGGTTTTCGACGACGAAGATTTTATCTACTATTTCACCGTGGGAAAAAAACCGCGCAAGATGCGGCTGCGTGACGATATCTCGCCTGCGTTTCGCAGCGAACTGTCGCAGCATGCCGCCGGTCGCGCTGTTGCAACGCTGTCACCACAACTGAAAGCGTATATGCAGTCGCGCAAGGTCAAGTTTATCGTCCCTTTGTTGTTTCGCGAGCGCCTGGTCGGCATCATCGGCTTTAATGAGATTCTCGAAAAGTGGCGGCAACCATTGCTCGACCATGCAGCGCACCGTATTGCACTGGCGATAGAAAATGAGCAACTCGAGCGCACCGTACCGCGCAGCGAGTTTCTGAAAAAGGAATTCAGGCTCGCCGAGCGCATCGAGCATCACTTGAGCGGACCGTCGTATTACCGCGCTGGTCCCTTTGCCGTGCAGAAGCTCTACACCGCGTGGGAAAAAAAACATTTTGCCGCCATTTTTGGCTGCACCGCCGGCAGCGCCGAGGCCAATGTGAATTTCGCGATGCTGCTCAGGCTTAGCGTTGCCTCGACGCGCAGCAACGCGCTGCAGCTATTTTCGACGCAGGGTTATTTTTATTCGTTGTGCCGCGGCGAATCGTCGCTTGCCGGGCTTGCCGCCGCGATCAACCGTAGTCTGCGCGGCAACGAAAACCGCGAAGTTTCGCTCGAAGGCTTTTTGCTCTGCCTGAAGAGCGACGATCGTTCAGTGGCGATGCTGACTTTTGGGTCGCACCTTGCGTACCGTGATCACAGCGGATGGACCTGGATCAAAGAAAGTCCGCCATTGGGCGGCGAAAATTATCAGGCTGCCGATGAACTGTTGCTCGTTAATCAGAAAGAAATCATTCTCAACATGCGCGAATACCCGCTCATTCTGGTGAGCGGAGGCCATGCGTGAGCCGCGTATTCTGGCTGGCAGGATTTCTAATTTTGCTGCTGGCGGTATTGCTGCAGGTGGACGCCACGGCGCGGTTCATCGAACTGAAAAAACCCCTGATACTTACTACCGGGCATGGCCTCGCGCTGATTCCTTTGACCTTTGCGATTCCAGGGGGCGCCGTGTACCTCAAGCCGTTTACCGGCACGGCAGATGCGCTGAACGGTAACCAGCTGAAATACGTGCAGGCGCTTTTGCCGATTTATGCATCCGCATTCTTTTTCTGGTTCACGGGAATGTTTCTCTACGTCTTTTCCCGCGTACGAAGGCTTGAGCGCGCGTACGTCATTTTCTGTCTCTGCGTTGTCGCCTATATGCTGTTTTTCGTTGATTTCTTCACCTGGCGCTATTCGGGAAATTTTTTCCTCGCGTATAATATCTTCATTATTGCCCCGTTCTTATATCTCTACCGCAGTGTGTATGCTCTCAGTACGCGCGGAGTGATTTATGTGCTGATTATTCTTGCGGCGCTTGCCGCTTTCATACTGATTCCGGTCAAATCGGCTGCAGACGAGTTGTCGTTCATCAAGATATTGGGTGGTGTGTTTTCTGTCGTGTTCGTCTATTGCGCTTATCTGTTCGTGTGGTCAGAGCGTAATCGCGAGCGCGACGCGCCCCAGTTTCGGCCATGGGCGAGCCGCATTTTTAATCTGTCTCTAATTTTTGCCGTCGCGTTGCCGCCTTCGTTTTTCTTCATGCTGTATTATGCTCCGGTACGCATCGATATCAATTATAATGCTCTATTCTTTCTGCCGTCGTTCTTCCCGATCATCTTTCTGACACTCAGCCTGCGCTGGGGGCTGGTGGCCTTCCATGCCCCGATCAGCCTGATTGCCGTACGCTTCATGTATTTTGCCTTTTTCGGATTTCTGTATTGGTTCACTATCGGCTTCAGCCTTGGCGAATTATACCAGAACGAGACTACGCGTCTCGGCCACGTACTGATTCTCGGCCTCTTTCTGTTGTTGATCGATCCGTTGCGAACTGCGCTGCTCGCCTCGCTCGATTCTTACACCAGCGCGCGGCGAAAGATTCTCGATTCGTTTTTGCTGCAGAGTTCGCAGCAGATTGCGAATCCGCGGCGCGTGAACAACTTTATCGAACGTCTGG
>JAEUSA010000164.1 GCA_016788945.1 Leptospiraceae bacterium | reverse complement strand
TTCTGAGGTATGCGCCTGCTTTTTCACAGCGAATTCCTCCGGTGCAATAGATCAGTATCTTTTCGTCCTTTTTGTCCTTCAGCAGTTCAGCGACGAGCGGTAACTCTTCGCGAAAGGTCGGCACATCGGGGCAAATGGCATTTTCAAAGCGACCGACTTCTGATTCGTAATGGTTGCGCATGTCGACGATGATTGTGCCCGGTTCTTCAAGCGCACGGTTAAATTCGAGCGGTTTGAGGTGAGGCGCGGCAACTTTTTCGTCGAGTTCGAAATCCCCGAGGCCATCGTTGACGATGAAGCGTTTGACCTTGATCGTCAGCTTAATGAATGAATTGCCGTCGTCTTCGATTCCGGCGTTAAAGCGCAGCGCCGCAAACCCCGGGCGTGCCTCGAGATTCTGTCTAAAACGTTCTTTGTTGGCTTTCGGTAGCGATAGCTGCGCATTGATACCCTCATGGGCTAGGTATATGCGACCGCGTACACCAAGTTCTGACCATTCGCGGTAGAATTCGTCGCGCAGCGCATGCGGGTCTGCTATTCTGACATACCGATAGAATGACAGCGTGACGCGCTCAACCGGCTGTTCGACCGAAAGTTGTTTCAGCAAATCCGCCCGGCTGAGCCGGTTATGCAAAATCGTTTTTTTTACGGGGTTCCGGTGTTTGGCCATCTCAGTTCTTCAGAGCCGATTCTGCTGCGGGGCGCCGGCTGAATACGGCGGCAAGCAAACTGCCAATCAGGCTGTGCATCAGCGATGATATGGCACAAGGTACTGCCGCAAGCGCGGTCAGGTGTTTAGTGGCGAGCACGACACCTAAACCAGAGTTCTGCATGCCGACTTCAATGGAAATAGTCCGTGCTTGTATTTCACCTATGCGCAGCAGTCGGGCAAACACATAGCCGAATAGAAATCCGCCGGCATGGAGCGTAAAAACTGCGGCAACGATACTCCAGCCGCCCGAGAGTATCTGTGTTCTCGACGAACCGATGATCGACGCGACAATCAGTGTGATCGCCAGCACGGCGAGAAAGTTCGCTGAATGTTCGAGTTTTTTTGCCGCCTGCGGCAGAAAATGTTTTGCAATAAGAGCAAGCGCAATCGGTAGCAAAATGACGATTGCCGTGTCGCGCGTCATCGCCCACGCATCGACGGGAATACGCGCGCCAATCAGCCATGCCGAGAGTGCCGGGGTCAGCACAGCCGCGGCGATTGTCGAACACGCGGTCATGGTGACAGAAAGGGGTACATCCGCCTTCGCCAGATAAGTAATCACATTCGACGCGGTACCACCGGGACAGCAGGCGACAAGAATCACCCCCGCGGCAATTTCGCGTGGCAGAGAAAATGCCACCGCCGTCAGATAACCCATCGCCGGCATCACGGTATATTGCAGCAAAAACCCGGCGGCAACCTGTGAAGGTTTTTTGGCCACACGCTGAAAATCAGCGGCCGTCAAACTGAGGCCGGTAAAAAACATAATCAACGCCAGCGCGATCTTGATATGCAGAGGCCCAAACCAAGTAAACACGCGCGGTTCAAAAAGCGCCAGCGCACTTGCCCCACCGGCAATAAGCGGAAAAAATTGCGTAAGTTTATCCATGCAGATGCGGGAAACGGGTCGCCGGTTGGTCACCGGCGATTACCGACTGACAACCGGCAATTGCCGGTCACCAGCTTATTCCTGTTATACCGGGGGATGCAGATCGCGTGCACCTTCGTAGATGACGCGCGGACGGAACAGGCGGTTATTCTCGTGCTGCTCGATATGGTGCGACACGAGGCCTGCAAGGCGCGAGCAGAGGAAAATCGGTGTGTAGAGATCGATCGGTACGTTGATCAGGTAATAAAGCAGAGCGATCGGATAGTCGGCATTCGGGTAAAGGCCTTTTTCACGCGCCATCGTCTTCTCAATAGTCTGGTAGATCGAATACAGATCTTTGCCATCTGGACGCTGATCAACGAGTTTCGGGATGTAATCTTTCATTAAAAACGCACGCGGATCGTACTTTTTCATGTAAACACGGTGCCCGAAGCCCATGATTTTATCTTTGCGTGTGAGTTTACCCATAATGTAACTCTCAGCCGTAGAAGGACCACCGGTCTTCTGCACTTCGAGGAACATCTGCATCGCGGCTTCATTCGCACCACCATGCAGCGGACCTTTGAGCGAGGCAACGGCGCTCGCGCATGAACCGTAAATATCTGACAGCGTCGAGCTTACGACGCGTACGGCGAACGTCGAGTTTGGCATTTCGTGTTCAATATAGGTTGTGAGAATTTTATCCAGTGTATCGGTCTCAACAGCCGTTGGTTTTGATCCTTTGATCATGTAGACAAAGTTTTCAGAATAACCGAGGGACTTATCGGGCTTCACAAACGGCTGGCCGGTTATTGCGCGGTAGCTGTTGACAGCAATCGCCGGCGCTTTCGCGAGAATCTTAAGCGCTTTTTCTTCATTTGATTTGGTTGAAGTGTCCATGAGTGCATCATGGTCTTCATAGCCGCCGAGAATTGAAATACCGGTACGCAGCGCATCCATCGCCATCGTCTTTTTCGGTAACAGCTTGAAGATTTCGTACATCTCTTCAGGGATGTCTGCCTGCGCCATGAGTTTTTGCTCAAATGCTTTGGCTTCTGCATCGGTCGGGAACTTGTTATAGATAAGCAGATATGCTACTTTAATATATGAGGTTTTCTGAATCAGCTCGATCAGGTCGTAACCGCGCACCACAATCTGTTCTTTGTCGGTGTCGAGCCACGAAAGTTTCGTGATACAGGCGATGACGCCGTCGAGGCCGGGTTTATAGTCTGCGTGTTCGTTTGCCATGGTGCATTGACGAAAAGTCAGTCATAGCGACTACTTTTTTGAGTATCGGCACAGCCTGAGTCGGATTATCTCTTTACGTCCGGCGGCGCGATCGTAGTCTAAATATGTGAAAGAGGCAAAGGTCCTTCTATTGCAGGACTGGTATGCAGAAAACGACCTGCTCAACCCGTCTTTTTTTGCCCTGCTGGAACTTTTTCCCGACGCGCATGTCGGATTTCTGAAAAATTATGAAAATTCTCTGCCGGCTCAGCTGAGTGACCGCCATGTAAACTTTTACGCCGCGCGCCTCAATTCGCAGAAACTCGAAGATCTCGATACGTTGATTACCGCTCAGGCGCAGATTCGCGTCGGTGAATATGATCTAATTATCAGTAACACGCGCGGCTACCTGCGCCACCTGCGCCGCGAGCGCCAAACCGGCACCCGCTTTGTCGTCTACCAACACGATCTGCTGCCTTTTTTGTGGCGCGCGGATATCGAAAAGCTCAGCGTACAGAAATCTGCCGAACTGCTGCGAGCGCAGGAACTCGATCTGGAATTTAATGCCGGCATTGATCTCGTGATCGCCGCTAATTTTTCTCTGCACCGTACGTTGGTGTCGCTGACAAAACGCCATATTCCTCTCGCGTACCCGCTGATCGATCACGATCTGTTTTTTCCCGATGCCGAGGCCCCGGCTGAATATTTTGTCGCCGCCGAAGCGATCGATCTGCAGAAATTGATCCACCTGTTCTCCTGCGTCGCCGACAAACTCGTTGTTTTGGGAGAAAAAAAGCCGGACAAACTTCTGCGCGATCTCAAGCCCGACAATATCTATTACACGGGCCGAATCAGCATCGCTGACCAGGCCTATTATCTCGCGGGAGCCAAAGCCTTCATCTGCGGCGAAACGCTCGCGCTGACACATTTACCGCTCGCTGCCCTCAAATCGGGAATTCCCGTCGTTGCACACCGCACGCAGGGCATGTCGGAATTTTTGAGCGACGGGGAATGCGGCGCTGAACTCGAAACCGGCACACCCGACGAAATTCTTCAGTACATCCGCACTTACCGCAACCGCGAGGCCGAACGCGAGAAAATCTCGTCTTCTGTCGATTGGCTGAGTCGGGAATTTTTCCTAAGACGCATGAAGAAGGCTCTGGAAAAAGAAAGCTGATGTGTGCACTGCGTCGGTGTCTTGTTGCAGTTCCTCTGGTCTGCACACTGGCCGCTGCCGGCGAGGCAGACAAGAAGCTTAGCCGGGTCGTCATCAGAGGTCTTAAAAGCACGCAGGAAGGTGTCGTCATGCAGTACGTCGGCGTCGAACCCGGCAATAATGTGACTGAATCCGACACAGAAGAAATCCGCATAGCGCTCGACCGTTTACGCATCTTTTCGCACGTCAGTGTGTCGCTGAAATCTGAAGACCTTGTAAGCAGCTGTACGGCGGATTGCACCCTGCTCATCGAAGTGCGTGAAAAATGGAGCCTCTACCCGATACCCGTCTACGTCAAATACCGCGACACCGAAATCGGCGGAGCCTTTCTTGTCGAATCGAACTTTCTCGGCCGTAATCAGGGTTTCGCCGCGGGCGGGCTCATCTCTAACCGCGGTTGGCAGGGGCTGATCGGCTTTACCGACCCGCATATTGGTTTTACCAAGTTTGCCACCACGTTCCGCTACCTAACGGGAAAAATTTTTCTCGAAGACGCCGAACCCGACGGACGTATCTACCGCAGCTACACCTTGGCGCGCCACGATATACAATCGGTCACCGGCTATCAATGGCGACCCGTCTTTTTCACCGGCCTGATCGCCGGTTACCGTTCGGCAGTCGTCGACGCGCGACACGATGTCGAAAGCGCGAGCGTCATGAATTTTGGCGTCCGATTTCGTTACGCCACTGTGGCACCGCGTGAATTTTTCCAAACCGGTGTCGAATCGACTCTCGACCTCGAGCGTGGCGTTCCGCTTGCCGGTGAACCGCTCTCCGTAATCTCTTCGGCCAGTGCATGGCATGCAAAAACTTTTACGCGCCAGTTTGTGAGCCTGCTATTTTCTTTTCAGTATTCCCGCTATCCGCAGGCGCTTGAGCAGCGTTTAGGCGGGTGGCAGGGCACGCGCACACTGCCCGCCCTCTTGGTACCGGCAGACCAGTTCGCCGTCGCGGCGCTCAATTATCAGTACGGTTTTCTGCAAACGAGTTGGGCAACCTTTGCCGCTCTGGCCTTTATTGATGCCGGTACCGCGCGGCGCGAGGGACAGAATGCGATAACCTTCTGGGGACCGGGGGCCGGCATACGCATGTATCTCAGCGAGATCACAGTACCCGCGCTGGGCGTCGATGTCGCGCGCGATATGTTGACAGAACAGGTGCAGTTGAGCTTCTTCATCGGTTACAACCTGCAATGAACGGCGTTCTGATCATCACGGGGCCAACGGCCGTCTTTGGCAGCGGCCATTGGGTGCGCATGCGGCTCGTTGCCCTCGAACTGCGCCGGCGGAAAATCGCGGTGCAGCTGCTCTGCGCCGATGCCGACGAAAAAATAGCCGCCCCACTACCTTATTCGGTCGTCGTTTTAGATCGCCGCGACACCGCGTTCAATGCGGGGCTCGCGGCCGACGCGGTTAAAATAGCCGCCGATAATCGAGGCCAGGGCCGTGAAGAGGCCGACCTCGTCTGTGATTTGCTCCCGCACCACGAGATGAATGCGCAGCAATACCAGCATGCGCTCGCTTCGCTGATTCTGCCGCCAGCAATTACCGCAACCCCTGCGGCCCATGAACGCGCACAGATCACACTATGCGAAGACAGCGAAGCCGCCTTCGCTGCGGCAGATTTTCCTCCGGCAGAACGTTTATCGCCCGATGCCTTTCACAGCGGTTTGATGCACAGCGCATCACCTGCGCTTTATTATGGCCAAGCGTTGTTTGAGGCGCTGTATCTCGGCAAACATGTACGGCTTTACCCTGTGAGTGATTATCACAGAAAGCTCGCGGTGGATCTCTACTCGCGCAGAATTCTCGAACCGAATCTTCTTTCGGCACTCGATGGTCGCGGTCTATCGCGCTTTGCAGAACTGGTTATCTCCGCCACAAAGAAAAAACATGAATAGAAAATTCTGCGCGATGGCGCTGCTGATAGCACTCACCGCTCTAAGCGGTGAAGCAAAAGAAAAAAAAACGCGCGGCGGGCTCACGATCAAGGCGGTGGGCGATATTGTTCCGGGTACACTCTATCCCGAGCGGCGGGTGCCCGCCAAACCTTATGAAGACCTATTTGCCCCGATACAGCAATATCTCTCGGGAGCTGACATCCTGTTCGGGAATTTTGAGAGCACCCTCACCGATTATCCGCACACTTCGAAAAACACGAAAAGCAAGCATGTGTTTGCTTTTCGTACGCCCCCAGAAACTGCTAAGGTACTCAAACGCGCGGGGTTTCATGTACTCAGCACTGCCAACAACCATTCGGGCGATTTCGGTGAACGCGGCTTCCGCGATACGATGCAGAACCTCAAAACCGCGGGCATCCACCCCGTGGGGCGCAAAGGCCAGATCGAATACGTGAAAGCCGCCGGTGCAAACATTGCGTTTATTGCTTTTAGCTATTTTCGCAAGCATAACTACATCATCGATCTGGATGCGATGCGCGAACTCGTCGCCAAAGCGCGCAAAAATGCCGAAATCGTCGTCATCTCGTGCCACTGGGGCGGTGAAGGTGAGAAATTTCTGCACACAAAAAAAGAGACAGAAATTTTTTACGGCGAAAACCGGGGCAATCTACCGCTCTTCGCGCACGCCGCGATCGATGCCGGCGCCGACATGATTCTGGGCCACGGGCCGCACGTCGTGCGTGCGCTCGAACTGTACAAAGGCAGGTTGATCGTCTACTCGCTGGGTAATTTCATAGGCTACGGGGCACTGTCTTCGCGCGGCAAAACGGGATTGACCCTCATACTCGAGGCGCAGTTAGACGGCGAAGGCCGCTTCTTGGGCGGTAAAATTATTCCGATGAATATGCCGGAAAAATCAGTGCCGCGTTATGATAGCAACGGCAAAACGATTCAATTGATGCGCGACCTCACGGCAGCGGATTTTCCGAACACGAAGCTCGTCATCAGCGACGACGGAAAAATATCACTGCGGTGAAATAACACGCGCGACCGCCCGTGGTGTAACCGCGGTTATGCGACTTTGAACTCTACAGAATCGAGCCGGCGCTTCGCGACAATCTTTTTGCCCGGCTCGGCTTTTCCTTCAAGCAAAGTCGTCGCCAAAGGGTTCAACAGCAGGTTTTCGATCGCCCGCTTCATCGGACGCGCACCGTACTCTTCATCAAAGCCGTTTTCGATGATCAGTTTTTTGACATCGTCGCCGACTTCAATTTCGAGGCCGCGTTCGCGAATTTTCTCAACAACGCGGTCGATCTGCAGAGCTGCGATCTGCTGTAGATGATCTTGGCCGAGGCGGTGAAACTGGATAACGGCATCGAGCCGGTTCAGAAATTCTGGCCTGAAAAAGCCGCGCACCGCGTCCAGAACGCGGACCTCCTGCTCTTCGGTGTTGAGGTCACGGTTCGAGAGATGCTCTGAACCCAGATTCGAGGTCATGATCAGAATCGTATTGCGGAAATTCACCAACCTGCCTTTCGCATCCGTCAGCCTGCCTTCATCGAGAATCTGCAAGAACAGATTAAACACATCAGGATGCGCTTTCTCTATTTCATCGAAAAGTATGACACTGTACGGCCGGCGGCGTACCTTTTCGGTGAGCTGCCCGCCCTCGTCATAACCGATGTAACCCGGCGGCGATCCGATCAGTTTCGCGACGGAATGTTTTTCCATGTACTCGCTCATGTCGATGCGTACAAGTGCTTTGGCGTCATCGAACAAATATTCGGCGAGCGCCTTAGCGGTTTCGGTTTTGCCGACACCGGTCGGACCCAGAAACAAGAAACTGCCGATCGGCTTGTCTTCATCGGCAATTCCCGCGCGGTTGCGGCGAATCGCATTGGCGATCGCTTCCACCGCGTTTTCCTGGCCGACAACGCGCTCATGTAAGGCATTCTCGATTTTGAGCAGTTTCGTCTTCTCTGAAGTAAGCATTTTCGCCACGGGTATTCCCGTCCAGCGCGAGACGATTTCGGCTATATCTTCTTCGGTCACCTCTTCTTTGAGCAGACGTACCTCGGAGTTGGTTTTTTTCATCGATTCGAGCGCGGCTTCGAGCCGCTTTTGCAGCGCCGGCACTTTACCATAACGCAGCTCGGCAACCTTGTTGAGGTCGCCCTTGCGTTCGGCTGCGGCCTCTTCGGTTTTCAGCGCCTCTATCTCGGCTTTGATCTGCGACACGGCACCCAGCTGGTCTTTTTCACGGTCGAGCTTGAGCTTCATCGCCTGAAATTCTTCTTTGAGCTCGCTGAGCTCTTTGCGTACACTCGCGAGGCGCTCGACGCTCAGCGCGTCGTTTTCGCGGTTGAGTGCAGTTTCTTCAATAGTCAGCGCGATGATGCGCCGGTTGAGATCATCGAGCTCCTGCGGCATCGAGTTGCGTTCGATTTTCAGCTTCGCGCACGATTCGTCGATGAGGTCAATCGCCTTATCGGGCAGAAAACGGTCTGAAATGTAGCGATTCGACAGCGTCGCGGCGGCCACGATCGCGGCGTCGGTAATGCGGATACCGTGGTGTACTTCGTATCGGTCGCGCAAACCGCGCAGAATCGTCACCGCGTCTTCGACCGAAGGCTCTGTGACGTATACACTCTGGAAGCGGCGTTCGAGCGCGGCGTCCTTTTCCATATGTTTCTGGTATTCTTTGAGCGTTGTGGCACCGATCAGGTGTATTTCACCGCGCGCCAGCGCCGGCTTCAGCATGTTGGCAGCGTCGAGCGAACCTTCGTTGGCCCCCGCACCGACGACAGTATGAATTTCATCGATGAACAGAATCAGTTTGTCCTGATTCGCGCGTACTTCGTCGAGTACGGCCTTGAGCCGCTCCTCAAATTCACCGCGGTACTTTGCCCCGGCGATCAGCGACCCCATGTCGAGAGTAATCACAGTTTTATCGCGCAGAATGTCGGGTACATCACCCGACACAATGCGCCCCGCGAGGCCCTCAACGATCGCCGTCTTGCCGGTGCCCGGTTCGCCGATCAGCAGCGGGTTATTCTTATTTCGCCGCGAAAGAATCTGTATAGTGCGGCGGATTTCTTCATCGCGGCCAATGACCGGGTCAAGTTTTCCCGCGCGCGCCAGATCGTTCTGGTTTTTGCCGTATTTTTTTAATGCGTTGAATTTGGCTTCGGGATTATCAGAATCCGCCTTCTGGCTGCCGCGCAGTTCGGTGAGAATCTGCGCAAGCTTGCGCCGTTCAAGCCCGAGGGAAACGAGCTCGTTCTTGAGCGCAAAACTACCATTGACGTAAGCTAACAGCAGATGCTCGAGCGACAGATACTGATCGCCCAAGCCGTTCATTTCTTTTTCGGATAATTGCAGAAATTTTCGCGCGTCAGCCGACAGATTCTGTCCCGGTTCAAAATTCCCTTGCGCGCGTGGCAGGCGCTGCAAATAATCGTTGAACAATGTAATGACTTTATGCGGCTCGATGCCGAGCCGTGCGAGCACCTGCACTGGTAGCCCTTCGCCGTCGGCAAAGATGCCTGACATAAAATGCTCTGGCGTGATATCGGCGTGGCCAAGCTGCCCAGCCTCACTTACCGCGTGCTGATAAGCCGCCCGCGTTTTAATGGTCATATTCTCTGCTGTCATTGATCCTCACAATCCGTTGAGTGATAGCACTCTAACGCTTACAGTGCTAATATAATAAAAGACTGCCCTCTCGGCTTTTTTTTGCTTGGTGAGGAACCTCAGGGTTTTTAGGAGTTTTCGCGCAACCAGCGCTCGTCGATGCGTTTTGGTACAAATAGGCCATCGCTGCCAAGGTGAGGGTTATATTTACCACGCACCCTGAGCTCAAGGCATTTGCTGCCCTGCCAATGCTGTACATTGCGGTATATTTGCTCGATCTGAAAGCGCAGCGTCTGATAGCTGACCCCCGCACCGAAATTGGCGTCGAAATCTACGAGCGTACACTTGCCCGATTGCCCTACACTCAAGATGCGCGGTTTGCGGATGAATGAATCGATGAAATCTTTATCGGTTTCTGAGCTCGTCGGCCCCTTAATGACCTGCGACAGCATGGCCTTGAGGTTGCCGCCGCCCGATTGGCGTTTGACGCGCGTGAGTTCGGGAAGGCCCTTATCGTTGAGGCGGTAAAAAAAGAACTCGGGAGTCAGTCGGGTTTCGTCCTGAGCCGCCTCTGCCGTTTCTTCGTCTTCGTTGCGGTCACGCCTGAGCCCGCCCGGTTCGGGTAAAAGGGGGATCTCCCCCTGTGGAATATTATGTACACTGGTCGGTTCGGCGTCGCTCGACGGTTCACTTTTGCCGCTGCCGAGTTTTTTGGTGAGCCAGTCACGCGCGCTTTTTTTCCAGCCGGCCTCCTGGCCCGCTGCCCTGCCCTGTACGCGCTCCCGCCGGCGGCCGCCTTCAGAATCGGTCAGTCGGTCGATCGCGAAAAAACCCCAGCCGAGAACCCCCAACACGAAAAGAATCGTGACGAGATTATGGCTGTCGGCAGACGCTTTCCTTGTGCCTTTACGGCTCACATATGAATATCGGCATTTATTGAGCAGAGTTTAAGCACGAGGGATTAACCCCCGTTAAGACACGTTCTGCACCCGGTAGATGAGGTCTTTCAGGCGCAAACGGAAAACCCCGTCAAGCCGCTCGCCACTGCGCTTTTCTATCACCAGCCTTGCCTTATCGGCGGCCAATGTTGAGTAAAATTGCGCCCAAGCGGCACGCGCCTCGGCGGTCACGTTAGAGTGCGTGATAAAAGGCAGAAAATCCTGGTGCATGCGCCGGGAATATGCCTCCCGGTCATAACGCTCTTTATAAGCAACCAGTGCTTCGGTCAGCTTCTGTCGGCAGGTCGCAAGCCGGTCGGCACCGTCATCGACGGGACAGGCAATCTGGAATGTGTCGGGGTCGAGAAACCCCGTCGCCGTATAGTTGCGCTCCACGTCTTTGAGCACCGAGTCGAAAGATGGTTTGCAGGCGACAGCACAGAACAAGCCCATGAGTGACAGCGTGGTCAAGACCCTACGCTGCACGATCAAAAGAAACGCAGCCGTCTGTGCCGCAACCATAGCACCCGACCCTGCTTAGCCGGTTTTCATGCTGTCGAGGAACGCTTTATTGTTCTTTGTTCCCCGCATTTTTTCCAGCAGCAGCTCCATGCTTTCGACCGTCGACAGCGGCGCAAAAATTTTGCGCAAAATCCAGATGCGGTTAACATCTTCTTTATCAAGCAACAATTCTTCGCGGCGCGTACCCGAGCGATTCATATCGATCGCCGGGAAAGTGCGCTTTTCGACCAGCTTGCGGTCGAGGTGCAGCTCCATATTGCCGGTACCCTTGAACTCTTCGAAAATGACTTCGTCCATCTTGCTACCCGTATCGATCAGCGCCGTGGCGATGATCGTCAGCGACCCGCCCTCTTCGATATTACGTGCCGCTCCGAAAAAGCGTTTGGGCTTATGTAAGGCATTGGAATCCACACCACCGGAAAGTACCTTGCCCGAAGAGGGAATCACCTGATTATAAGCACGCGCGAGACGTGTGATAGAATCGAGCAGAATGACGACGTCGCGCTTGTGTTCAACGAGGCGCTTCGCCTTTTCAATCACCATTTCGGCGACCTGTACGTGCCGGTTTGCCGGTTCATCAAAGGTCGAGGCAATAACTTCACCGCGCACGCTGCGCGCCATATCGGTGACCTCTTCAGGGCGTTCGTCAATCAGCAGCACCATCAGCGTCACCTCGGGATGGTTGGTCGTGATCGCATTGGCGATATCTTGCATGAGCATCGTCTTACCCGTTCTCGGCGGGGCAACGATCAAACCGCGCTGACCTTTACCGATCGGCGAGACAAGATCGACTACGCGCATCGAAAGTTTTTCGGCCGTGGTTTCGAGTTTGATATGTTGTTCGGGATAAAGCGGCGTCAAGTTGTCGAAATGCACGCGGCGCATCGCCTCGCCGGCCGGTACGCCGTTGATCGTATCGACCTTCATGATCGCAAAGAATCGTTCGTTATCGCGGGGCATACGAATCTGGCCGTAGACCGTATCGCCCTTTCTCAGCGCAAACATGCGTATCTGCGCGGGCGAAACGTAGATGTCATCGGGGCCTGCGAGATAATTGTAGCTTGCGGAACGCAGAAAGCCGTATCCGTCAGGCATTACCTCGAGTACACCCTCGGCATAGACCTGTCCCGAATTATCCGACTGCTTTTGCAGTATCGAAAAAATCAGCGCGGGTTTCTTCAGGTCTGCAGGATTTTCCACTCCGAGAGACAACGCCATCTCGACGAGTTCGTTCATTGACTTGTTCTTGAACTCGCTGATTTCCATTTTTTTGCCGCCATTCATCGGCACGGGGCCTGGTGCGGGTCGGCGTTGTGGTTCTTGGTTCTCGGCCGGCGCAGAAACAGGCTCTGCGGGAGCGACGGCAGTTGCTGTCGCCGCGGGTTCGTCATCTTTCTTTGTGCGCAGCCTGAGTTTTACTTTTTCGCTACTTTCCGTCGTCGATTCGGCTTCATCCTCTGGGGATTTCTTACGTGCCATATTTTCCTCTTTACAGTTGTGAAATTTGTTATGCTGATCTGCCTGCGGCAGAAATAATATGAAAACAGGTTTTTTTCAGGGAGCTATGGCGGATCTCAGGGCAGATCCGCCTGATTATTCAGCAAAAAGCCATGCGGTCAGAAGCCGCACGCCGGTTATTCTTCTGTGCTCTTTTTCTCCTTTGCTTTTTTCGGCGGGATTTTGAAGACTTGGCCTGGATAAATCAGGTCAGGATTCTTGATCTTACCTTTGTTGGCGCGGTAGATTTTTGGCCACAGTCTTGGATTATTGTAGATCTTTTTGTAACCAGCGATTTTCCACAAACAATCACGGTTTTCGGGGATATAACGTACCTTGTAGGTTTTCCAACCAGCTTTATTGGCTTCTTCGTCGTCACCTTCTTTTGCAGCGGTCTTATCGCCTTCAGGCTTCTTACCCGTTTCGACACCCGCGCGATCTTTAGCCTGCGCGAGCAATACTTCTGTTTCTGGTAGCGAGTCAGTCAGTATTTTTGAGAGGCGAATTGCTTCATCTGATTGTGTGGCAACTTCGCCATATGCCTGATTATTATTCGCTTCGCGCGCAGCTTTTAGCGCCTCTTTAGCAGCGGTCATATTATCGTCCGCTGTTTTCATCGATTGTTGCGCCTCTTCAGACGCGGCGAGTGCTTTGGCCGTCGCCGGATCGCTTGCGCGTGCTTTAAGATCGTTGAGTTTGGCTTCTGCAGCAGCAACATCCGATTCTGCTTGAGCCAGTTTCTGGCGTGCAGATTCTTTTTGCGCTACAGAAAGCGCTTCTTTCGAAGAAGCTTTCGCAGCCTGCAGATTGGTATATGCTGATTTGAGCTTTTTGTTTTCCAGATCACCGCGTGCGTTACCCGCATCGGTTTTGGCCTTTTTCAGTGAATCGGGAGCATTCTGCGCAGCGCCTGAGCGCTCGGCCGCAGCAATCGTCTCATCGACCTCTGCGAGTTCACGTTTCATTACTTCAACCTGTGCTTCTGATTTTGTCAGCGCACCTTTGGCTTTTTCGCGTGATTCTTCGAACAGATGGTATGAGCTCAGGTAATCTTTTGCTTCGTAGTACTTGTCGCCCTGAACGAGGCTCGCTTTTGCCGCTGACAGATCGTCAGTCGCAAACTGTTCTGCGTTGGCTTCTTCTGCCGAACGGATTGCCGCCTCAGCTTCACCGCGTGTATCTTGCGCGAGTTTAGGCGCCGACTCATCATAGGCCGTATCGGCGAGTTTCTTCGCTTCGATCGCCTTTTCTTTTGCGTCGCTCATCTTGCCGTTTTCAACGAGGCCGTGAGTATCGAGCAGAGCTTTTTTTGCCGCTTCAAATTTTTCAGGCGAATATTTAGGAGCTTTTACCGTTTCGGCGCGCGCAATCGCAACCTTCGCGATACCCATCTCTTCCATCGGAATCGGGTCACCGCAACTAACGGCGACAACGGCAAGAATAGCAAGTATGGCTTTGAGTGAAAAGTTTCGGCTTATTGATTTCAGCATTTTAACCTCGATGGCGGATTACTTAAACTTGGCGAGCGCTTCGCCTTCGGACTCGTATATTTCAAAAAAGCTGGTCAGCTTCGTCAGTTCGAATACCTTTTTCACCGAAGCATAAACGTTGATGATTTTTAATCCACCCTGATATTTCTTCAGGTTTGACAGGCTCGAAATCAGTGCGCCGATGCCGGATGAATCGATATACGACACCTTTTCGAGGTTGATGATCACATTGTATTTCTGTGCTTCGATCAGCTTCTGGATGATGTCTTTAATTTCCGGCGCATTGTACAGGTCGATTTCTCCCTGTATGTCAAGAATGGTGATATTATCCTTCTCTCTCTGGCTGATTTCCATGATATTCGCTCCGGTTAATTGATATTAAACGCATCCTTAAGGCTTTCTTTATCGTCAATCAAAAAACGCATTTTTTCACGTCTTGCCCAGTTCAGCGATGGCGCGCTGCAACTGAACGTCAAATTCGAGGTCAATCACGGGCCGTGTTTCTTTTTTCGTCAGCTCGTCTTTCAAAGCGCGCTTTGCGGCAAAATCAGACAACGTCAGGCCTTTTGAACTGACCAGCTTCTGAAACTTCTTCACGGTCTCGGCATTGTAGGTCTTGTTCTCTTTCACAAATTCTTGGAGAATTTTTTTCTCGCGGATTTCTTTATAGTGGCGCCGGTCGTCTTTGTTGAAATCGAGCGCCGGCACGTTGATATCGGGCTCGATACCTTTTTTGTGGATAGAAACTCCCGAGGGGGTATAGTACTTCTGGATCGTCAGCGCCATCGAGGTACCATACATCATGCTGATGACATTCTGCACCGACCCCTTACCAAAGGTTTTCACCCCGATGAATTTTCCCCGCTTATGATCTTTGATTGCACCGGTCACAATCTCACTTGCAGATGCCGAGCCTTCGTTCGCGAGCACGACAAGCGGTATGTCAGCGGCAATTGCTGACGCAGGGTCTGCGTTAAAAACCTTATCGAGTTCTTTTTTGCGCCCGCGCGTCGAAACAATCACACCGGACTTGATGAAAAAATTGCTGATGCGGTGCGCCGCGTCAAGTAATCCACCGGGATTCCAGCGCAGATCCAGAATGATACCCTTCGCCTTTTTCTTCTTGAAATCAGCGAGCGCACGAGCGAGGTCTTCAGTCGCCGTCTGGTTGAACTGCTTTAGGCGCACATAACCCAGTCTCTCTTTTTCGAGAAACTGTGAGGTAACTACCTGAATCTTGATCACTTCGCGAACCAAGTCGAAGTAAAGAATCTCTTCTTCGCCCTCGCGCACCACGCTGATATTGACCGAGGTTCCCGGTTTGCCGCGCAGTTGCTTCACTGCATCGGAAAGTGAAAGATCGCGGGTAGATTTCTTATCGATTTCAATGATTTTGTCACCCGGCTTGATACCCGCACGCATCGCGGGAGTATCTTCGATCGGAGAAACAACCGTGAGCACATTATCGCGCTGGGAAATTTCAATGCCGAGGCCACCGAAGTTACCGCGCATTTCGGTCTGCAACTCATTCGTTTCTTCTTGCGTCATGAAACGCGTATGCGCATCATCGAGTGCCCCCAGCATACCGCGTATGGCACCGAACAGCAACTGCTGCCGAGACACTTCGTCGACGTAGTCATTGCGTACGTGAAAGAGAGCAGCGTTGAACAATTCGGTCAGGCCCTCTTCGGAGATTTCTTTTTTGGAGTTCGCATCCATCTGGCCGGCAGTCGCGGCGATGAAGATGACGATGCAGGCGGCGAGACCGATGAGTTTTTTTCTGCGCGAACCGGTCGCCGGTGAGGTAATTTTATTCATGGTGTGCGTCTTGGGTGGCATCGGTTCGTCCGATTGTCGGTCAATCATTTTTGTATTGATATTGTTTGACAGCATGTTTCTCAAAGCAGACTTTTTCTGCTTTTGTACCTTATATGATCCGCAAATCGCTTGTTGCCGTAACCCTGCTGGCCGCCGCCGCGTATGCGGCAGATTCGTTCGTTCATCCGTCTGATGTCGCCCGCGCGATGCAGTCGAAATTCAAATCGCTCAAGGCCTACCAGGCCGATTTTTCGCTGAGCATCAAAGATATGAATAAGACGCGCGTGAGTTCCGGCGTTGCGACATACGGTGAAGGCGGCAAACTCAACTTCACGTTCACACAACCAAGCGGAGACATGATCGTCAGCAACGGCCATACTCTGTTTGTCTATGTATCACGGCTGAAGGCGGTCGGCAAACAACCGCTCAAAACGAAAGATAAAGACGGCAAATCACTCTACAGCGCGGGCAGCGCCGAAGGCCTGTCGAATCTCTTTCGCCGTTATCACTACCGCTTCGATAAGCCCGAGCAGCCGCGTGAAGTCGAAGGCGGCAAATATTTCATACTCGATCTTAAAGAAAAAGAAATCACCGGCGGTTACGATAAAATCACTCTGTTCGTTGACCCACAAACATACCTGATCCAGAAAATGCGGGCGTCGTCACCGAGCGGCAGAAATGTCGAACTGACTTTCTCGAACATTAAGCTGAATCCACAAGTTGACCCGAAATTATTCCAATTCAAAGAGCCCGACAACGTCAAAATTGTCGATAATCCCCTTACCACGGAGTGACCATGACCGCAGGCGCCCTGCTGAAAAAAGCACGCGAAGACAAGAGAATTACGCTCAGGCAAGCCGCCGATGATACGAAGATCACGGCGCGTCACCTGCAGGCCATCGAAGACGACAACTATATGGTCTTTCCCGGCGAGACATACGCGCTCGGCTTTCTCTCGAGTTACGCGGTTTACCTCGATGTCGACCCCGAACAGGTAAAAAAGCTCTATAAGGGTTCGCAGCTTACAGAGACCGAGACACCATTGCACGAGCTGATGCAGCCGACGGTGCAAATCAGTGACTATCTCGAACGATTTGCCAAGCCTTTGATTATCATTCCGCTGGTCATTGCGGTGATTGCGGGCATCGTGGTACTCGTTACCCACCTGATGTCTGACGGTGGTACGATCAAGGCCGGTGGTAATGAGAATTCGACGAA
>JAEUSA010000374.1 GCA_016788945.1 Leptospiraceae bacterium | reverse complement strand
GAAGACAAAATGCATGCGCGCTCGACAGGACCTTACTCGCTTGTTACCCAGCAACCGTTGGGCGGCAAGGCGCAGTTTGGTGGTCAGCGCCTCGGTGAGATGGAAGTGTGGGCGCTCGAAGCCTACGGTGCTGCGCATACGCTGCAGGAGCTTCTGACGGTTAAGTCAGACGACATGCAGGGCCGCGCGCGCGTCTACGAATCGATTGTCAAAGGCATCCATGCAATCAAGCCGGGTGTGCCCGAGAGCTTTAACGTACTCATTCGTGAAATACGTTCGCTCGCGCTCGATATCACCATTCTCGATTCTGACGAAAAACCGGTGGAAATTTCGGATATGGATGACGAGTTTTCACGCATACGCCGCCGCATCAAAGTTGATTCGGTAGAGAATACTTAAACGGGGAAAAAATGAGAGAGTTTCACGATTTTAACAAGATCAGAATCCGCCTGGCTTCGCCCGACAAGGTGCGCGAGTGGTCGCATGGTGAGGTAAAAAAACCCGAAACCATCAACTACCGTACTCTGAAGCCGGAACGCGACGGTCTGTTTTGCGAGAAAATCTTCGGAACAACCAAAGACTGGGAATGTTACTGCGGTAAGTTCAAGTCAATCCGTTATAAAGGTGTTGTGTGCGATAAATGCGGTGTTGAAGTCACGCATTCTAAAGTGCGCCGCGAGCGCATGGGCCATATCGAGCTGTCTTACCCGGTGGCACATATCTGGTATTACCGCACGGTGCCGAGCCGAATCGCACTGGTACTCGATATGTCGGCGAACGACATCAAGAGTGTCCTCTATTTCGAACGTTACGTAGTGATCGATCCGGGTGAGTCTGGGCTCGAACTCAAGCAACTCATTACGCAAGAAGAGCATGGCCGCCTCGTTGAACTGTATGGCGATAAGTTCTATGCTTCAATCGGTGCCGATGCAGTCAAAGAACTTCTGGCGATGGTCAACATCGAAGAAGAAATCCGCCTGATCCGCGCAAAAATCGAATCGAAGAAAAAAATCAGTGACAAACGCATTCTCAAGCGCCTCGAAATTCTCGAAGCTTTCCGTGATTCGAACAACCGCCCCGAGTGGATGGTGCTCGATACGATTCCTGTGCTGCCGCCCGAACTGCGCCCGATGGTGCAGCTTGAAGGTGGTCGGTTTGCGACATCTGACCTCAACGATCTCTATCGTCGGGTTATCAACCGCAACAATCGTCTGAAACGTCTTTTGGGCCTGAAGGCTCCTGATATCATTGTATCCAACGAAAAACGCATGCTGCAAGAAGCGGTCGATGCGCTATTCGATAATAGCCGCCGTAAGAAGTCGATTAAGGGCAAGGGCAACCGTCCGCTCAAGTCGCTCTCTGACATGCTCAAAGGCAAGCAGGGCCGTTTCCGTCAGAACCTGCTTGGTAAACGCGTCGACTACTCGGGTCGTACCGTAATCGTCGTCGGTCCTGAACTCAAGATTTATCAGTGCGGTCTGCCGAAGAAAATGGCACTCGAACTGTTCAAGCCATTCATCATGAAGTGGCTCGTTGACCGCGAGTATACACAGAATATCAAATCAGCCAAGCGCATGATTGAGAACGAAGAGCGCGAGGTGTTTGAAGGTCTCGAAGAGGTCATCCACGAACACCCGGTGCTCCTCAACCGCGCACCGACGCTGCACCGTCTCGGTATCCAAGCGTTTTTGCCTGTGCTCGTCGAAGGCAAGGCAATACAGCTGCATCCTCTCGTGTGCCACGCATTCAATGCGGATTTTGACGGTGACCAGATGGCGATCCATGTGCCGCTTTCACCGCGCGCTCAGCTGGAAGCCTGGCTGCTGATTCTTTCGGCGCACAACCTGCTCAACCCGGCGAACGGACAGCCAATCGTCGGTCCGACGCAGGATATGATTCTCGGTCTTTATTACCTGACGGCAGATCTTGCCGGGGCGAGGGGTGAAGGGCTGATCTATGACAACATGGATGAGCTAAACTACGCACTCGACCGCGGCATCGTGCAATACCGTGCCAAAGTGCGGTTTGCACAGGCAGACAAGGTGTTCGAAACGACACCCGGCCGATTGATCTTTAACCAGCTGTTACCGCCGAATTATCCTTATGTCAATAAGCCGCTCACCAACAAAACGGTGAACGAAATTATTGCCGATCTCTACAAACTTAAGGGCGCTGCGGTGACGGTAAAGTTTCTCGATGCGATCAAGAAGCTCGGCTTCCAGTCAGCGACGCGTTTTGCGCCGACCATTTCGATCGAAGACGTCAAAATTCCTGAATCGAAAGTCAAGGTCATTGAAAAGGCAAACAAAGAAGTCGAGCGCGTTGAAACCGAACACCGCAAGGGTGTCATTACCAACGAAGAACGCTACAAAAAGGTCATCGATATTTGGACGAACGCAAACGAAAAGATTACGGAAGATCTTTTTGCCCTACTGTCTCAGGATCAGGGCGGATTTAACCCGATCTATGCGATGGCGGTGTCGGGTGCGAGGGGCTCGCGCTCTCAGATTCGCCAGCTCGCCGGTATGCGCGGTTTGATGGCCAAGCCGTCGGGTGATATTATCGAGCTTGCCATTCGTTCGAACTTTAAAGAGGGTCTGGGCGTTCTCGAGTTCTACATTTCAACTTCTGGTGCGCGCAAGGGTCTGGCCGACACGGCTCTCAAAACAGCCGACGCAGGTTATTTGACACGCCGTCTGGTCGACGTCTCCCAAGACGTCATCGTCCGCGAAGAAGATTGCGGTACCAACGAAGGCTTCAACATGAGCGCCGATAAAGAAGGCGAAAAAGTCATTGTGAGCCTGCGGCAAAAAATCTCCGGACGTTACCTGCAACAGGACATTAAAGATCCTAATACAGACGAAGTTATCTACATTCGCAACACGCTGATCACCGAAGAAATTGCGGCGCAGATCGAAACGCTCGGTTATGAAACCATTAAAGTGCGTTCGATTCTTACCTGCGAATCGGTTACCGGTGTCTGCGGTTGCTGCTACGGTCTCGATCTTGCGACATTGCAGCCGGTAGAGAAGGGTGAAGCGGTAGGTATCATTGCCGCTCAGTCCATCGGCCAGCCGGGAACGCAGCTGACGATGCGTACGTTCCACATCGGCGGTACTGCGACGACTAAATCTGCCGAAAGTGCAATTAAGGCTCCTTATGATGCGGTGGTACTGCAGATTCAGGGCCGCCAGGTCAATAACCGCCAGAAGCAACGCATCATGGCGAAACGCGGGTCTGTGATCATTGCACAGATTCTCGGCCGGTACGGAAAATCGCAGTTCTCTGAGTTTACGCACGAAGCCGGCGCAAAACTCATTAAAGGCGAAGTGCTCGGACGCCTGAAAGACAAACAGGGTGCAGATGCCATGTTGTATTCTCCGGCTGCGGGAACGATCTTCATCGAAAAGAACGATATTTACCTGCTGGCGAGCGAGTATGCGATTCAATTGGGTGCAGGTTCAGTGCTGCACGTTGAAGAAAAAGATATTCTCAAATCAAACCAGCTGTTGTGCGAGTATGACCCGTACAACGCGCTGATCATTGCGACGCACAGCGGCCGCCTTGAGCTGGTCGACGTTGAAGACGGTAAAAACCTGCGTATCGAAGATACCGGTGACCGTACAGTCGGCAAACTCAAGAAGATCGTTGCAT
>JAEUSA010000134.1 GCA_016788945.1 Leptospiraceae bacterium | reverse complement strand
CGTGTGAATAAGGTGCATGAAGGCCGGCCGCACGTGGTCGACAGCGTCAAATCGGGGGATGTCCAGCTGATCATTAATATTCCTACCGATGTCAAGACACGCAATGATGCTCTTGAAATCAGGCTCGCCGCTCTGCAATATTCGATACCGTATTTTACCACTGTAGAAGCCGCGCGCGAGGCGCTGATCGGCATGGTCGAGATGAACGGTAAGGGTGAAGAAATTTACGTCTTATAGCCGACCGCTGTGGCATTGCCGGCGGGTTTGCGTGAGCAATTAACCGCCTTCCAGATAAATCATCAGTTCGATTTCAATATCTTCATCGGCGATATGAAATTGATTTTCGATTACCAGGAGCTCTGTCTTTGGCGCGAGTAACCGGTGATCGACGAGTGACTGAATTTCTGCGGGTGTAGACAGCAAAGTCGGTGTTGCCGGTTCAACGCTCGTTTCGGTCAGAAAAGTCAGCGTGTTGGTGTAGGCACTACCCAGAATATTCGTGATTTCCAGTAACGGACTGGGGTCAAACTCTCCCTCATTGTTGAGCCCTGCGGCGGCAAAAAGTATCTTCGACATACGGTGTGCGCCCTCTTTGCCGAGTATCAGATCGATTGCACCTGCAGCCGGTAGCATCGGCAGATGGATAAGATAAATCTCACCGGCGCGTTTCAGTATGCGTTCAATGGCATTTCGTGATTTTTCAGGTTTAACGAGTGCTCCGCGGCTTTTCTTTACTGCGACGGCGCTGTTACCGGTAAGCATCTGCATGCCTTTAACCGCCGCTTTGTTGCTCTGAGAGATCCACCGCCGAACGAGGTCTTTGTTGGCGCTGTGGAACATCGGCTGTAGGCCCGCGGGCTGTGGTGCATCAGCGGTTGAGTCCGTTGTTTGCGCGCTCGTCTCGGGTTTTGTTGTTACCTTTCTTTTCGCTGCCATTACAGTCTCCGCAGGAGTTTCTTCTGAGGACATCACCTCGGGTGCGTCGTAAAGTCTGATCAGCTGTTCAAGGTCGATAATGAATACTATTTCGTCATTGCCGAGCATCGCCGCACCGGCGAGGCCCGGAACGTGGTGGTAGTTTTCTGCCAGAGATTTGACGACCAGCTCATGCTTTTTCAGAAAGGCGTCCATGCCCAGTGCATATTTTCGGCCGTGGTTTTCTGCTATGATCGCAAAGCTGTCGGCATCATTCTCTTCAATCGCAGGATACCCCAGAATGGCATCAAGCCTCAGGTAGGGTATGACACGATCGCGGCTGTGCAGTACCTCGCGACCGTCGATGCGCAATACACTCCCCGCCGTCACCCGCAGCGTCTCTTCAATCACGGTCAAAGGAAGCGCGAATACATCGTTTCTGACCCTGAACGTCAGTGTGGTCATGATAGCCAGCGTCAGCGGCAATCGCACCTGCATGCGCGTGCCTTGACCGGGCTGTGTGGTGATGGTCAGGTCGCCCGATAGTTTTCTGATCGAATCGCGCACAATATCCATGCCGAAGCCGCGACCCGAGAGATCGTCTGCCGATTCTTTCGTCGAAAAGCCCGGCATAAAAATGAATTCCTGAATTTCACTCGCCGTGAGTGAGGCGGCGCGTTCTGCGCTGACGAGATTTTTTTCGACTGCCCGGGCGAGTATCTTTTCGAGATTCAAGCCTCGACCGTCGTCTTCGACAGTTATCAGTATGCTGCTGCCGGCCTGCACGGCGCCGAGTCTGAGCCTGCCCTCAGCCGCTTTGCCTGCCGCGACGCGCTCTTCGGGATTCTCAAAACCGTGATCGAGAGAGTTACGTATCAGGTGGGTCAGGGGTTTTATGATTTCGTCGATGACGCGCTTGTCAAGCTCCGTTTCAGCACCCGAAACGTCGAGCCTGATTGACTTACCGGTTTTTTCCAAGTAATCGCGCACAAACCGGCGAAAGCGGGAAAACACATGCTCTAAGGGCAGCATGCGCGACTGCATCACGATGTGCTGAATATCTGCCGTAATGCGCAGTATCTCCCGGTTTTTATCCGTGAGCCGCATCGCCGCATGTGCGATATCGTCTTGAGTAGCGAGGGTATCGGCGATTTCTGCGAGGCCCGAATTTGCGACAACCAGTTCCCCGGTGAGATTCATCAGCCTATCGAGTGTGCTGACCGGCAGACGTACGGTGTCTGCGCTGCTGGTGTGGACCTCAGCCGCGACTTCCTGTTTTTGCCGTTCGACTTGCGGCGAGGTTTCTGCTCTCTGCGGTTTGGTTTCAAGAATGCTGATGTCTTCGATGAGGTCGATATTCAGGTTGTCGCGTATCTCGGTCGCACTGGCACGCGTTCGCAGCATGAATGTCAGCAGGCGCGACGAGGCCATGAAAGCCGGACTTTCGATTTCTTCTTCGTTCGGAGTTTTCCGGATAATTTCGCCGATTTCAGCAAGTTTTGTCTCGACCAAAAAAGCGCGCACCGATGGCGCAAGCTCCGCCCGGGCAATGTGCAGAGAAACCTCAACGTCGCGTTCACCTGCTTCGCCGTCACCGGCCATAACTGTAGCACGACGTTGCGATAACAGCAACACCTGGATACGGTCCGTGAGATTGCGGATTTCGATCGTCGAGGGATCTTGACCCGAGCGCAGAGCTTCGCCGGTCTGTTGCATGGCGTGGCTGCATTCTCTGAACAGATTCAATGCCTGCCGGTCAATGGCGACATTGCCCGAGATGATTTCTTGCAACGCCGTTTCGAGCGCATGCCCGAGTGCCACGAGTTGCGTAAGGTTCATCATCGCGGCATTACCTTTGATGGTGTGAGCAGCTCTGAATATCTCGTGTAGCTGTTCTTCGCTGGCGGTCGTGTCTTCTATGCGCGAAAGGGCGGCATCAATAACGCCGAGATTTTCAAACAAATCTTCAAGGAAAGCCGTGACTTCGGCCGAAACCGCCATATCTGATTTTCGGTGGTTTTGGCCCAATGATGAAGCCGGTTTTTCTGCCTCCCCCGGCCGATACCGCATATTCTATGCTGTGAACCGGTAAGACACGCCTGCAGACTGTGGCCTGATTTCCGGCAAATATTTTCTATCAAGCGGCGAAAAAACCACCGATAACAGACTATGGTTCAATCTCCCGAAGAAGTGCGGCCGGGCGTGGCGCCGCTGCCGGCACAGGGTATCCAGGCCGTACGGGCCGACAGGGTATCTGTCAAAAGCTTCACATTCAGCTTCGCCCTCGGCATTTTCTTACTCGTCGAACTTATTCTGCTCGGTAGCCTCACGGCTTTCAGCTTCATTTCACTCAAAGAAACCGCGCGCCAGCTCGAAATGGGTTACAGCGAGCGCGGGCGCGAAATCGCCCTTTCGTTGTCGGCCAGCGCCATCAGCACAGACACCAAGGCCATGGCCAAACTCAGCGCCATTTTCGGTGGTGTAGTGAATAAGAACCAGTACCTTGAAGGCGAGAGACCGATTACCGAAATTTTTGTCCTGCGTAAAGACGGTCGTGTGCTGGCTCATTCAGACATATCGCACGTGACGGTACGCACACGCGAAGCGGCAAATGAAATTTCAGCAAGATACAATAACGAATTCTACCACTCCTCGCTGTTTTACGAAGCCAACAACGTGCAGCAGCAGAATCTGGAAAAACCCGAAGGGATTTTCCACGGCAAGAATTCCTTTATCGTCGACAGCCTGATGAGTTCCGATGTACACTATTCTACCGATTTCAGCCTTGCTCTCAAAGAGACTGACCCCCGCACCAAAAAAGAAAAATCTTATGCCACGCTGCACGTTGTGATGAACCGGCTCGGAGAATATTATTACCTTTCGGCGATACTCAATAAATATCTGCTGCTGTTTGCCATTGTGTTTCTAGCAGGGTTTTTGGTGACAGGTATCATACTGTTTGCCTTCTTCCTGAGAGCAAGATCGATTCAGCGCGAATGGAAAAACGCCCTAACGTATCTGTGGGAAAACGAGGTGATCAAATCCGAAGTGGCACATGGCTTTCAGGCGCTGAGCGGAAAACTCAGTGAAATCGAAAAACGCGTCAATCAGCCACCTGCTTTGACCGCTCATCGCCCGCAGAATGAGATACTCGACGCCATATTGCTCGAAAACGCCAGTGCACCGCTCAATAACCGATGAACAATGCTTGAATTTAATACCGCATTTGACAAAGAAATCCTCGTCATCGAACTTGAGGGTTCGCTTGACTCGCACAGCGCTGCCGATTTTCGCGCTTGGTTCAATGAAAAAATAGCCGCCGGTTACCGTGCCTTTGCAGTCGATTGCCTTTGCCTCGAATTTATCTCTTCGGCCGGCATCACCGCGCTCATAGACGTACAGAACATTCTCCAGAATCAGGCGGGCAAGGTCGTGCTGTTTCAGTTGTCGGGCGAAACGCGGCAGTTGCTGCGTTTTCTACAACTCGAAAAAAAAATGCAGATCGTCGCCGATTACGATGACGCGATCGCTGCGCTCACCGGGATAAAACGCGTACAGAAACCGCAGGCACCGGCAATGGTCGATGTCACCGATCTGAAGGTGATGCCCGGCGTTGAAGTGCAGGAAAAGCCTTTATCAGAAAAAAATGAGAAACCGGCTGAAAGTGCTGCGCCCGAGACAGCCCCGGCAGAAGCGAAAGTAGCCCCTGCCGCTGCGGCGATTGCTACCGCCGGCAATGAAGTTGTCATGGAAGAGAATTTTTCGGCAGAGAAGAAAGGTTTGCATCCTGTTCAAACCGCCGCTGTCGCTGAGCCGCCACCGCCACCCGCCGCTGCGGTCGCTCCGCCCGAGCCGGTAGCGCCACCCGCAGCAACCAATGAAGCCCAAGAAATCAAAGTAAACCCGAATGCGCGGCGCCTGATCAGTTGCCCCAATTGCCGCAGCATTCTGCGCGTATCGGCAGCAGGAGATTATTTATGCCCGGCCTGCCGTTTTAAGTTTGTTTATAAAGGCGCTACCAACCTGACGGAATCAGGTGGTACCTGATAGCAGCGTGCTCTATCACTCCAAAACAGTTTTTAAGTCTTTAGCAAACGCAATAGCATAGACCGGCACTTCGTGACCTAAGCCGGCGAGTGTGTCCATGCTGAGGCGCTGGCTGGTTTTGCCCGGGCCAAAGTCGAGAATTGCCGTGACCGATTTGTCGTTCTTGACCGGCAGCATCGATTTTTCCCAATACAGGGTTTTGACCATCAGGTCGTCAGTCATGCGCATGCCGAGGTCGCCCTCTTGCTGCAGGTTCGCGCCATCCCAGAATGAATAGACCGGAAATTTCAGGTCTGATCCCTTGAAGTCAAAACCGATTTTTGCGAGATCGGGTTTGAATTTTTCCAGAATCGGGATCATCAGCTCGCAATGGAACGGGCAGGTCGAGCGCAGATAGACAAACTTGATTTGTTTCGCTTCGAATTCCGCCTTATAGCGTTCGTGAAAAGCGATCAGGTCGGCACGTGCACCGGAAATGATGCGGTTGTTGGGAGTATTGTATAGGCTGACGAACAGTTTCTTGGCAGCGCCGTTGAATTCTTTTACCCATGCTTCGATCGTTGCATGGCTTTCACCTAAAACCGCCACCATCGGTGCGGGCCCCTTGGCGCCGAGAGCTTCGCTCTTTGCCGTTTCATCGGCGCTGGCATGAATTGCCGGAAACACTTCTTGCGCGCGTACACCCATCAGGAACAGGTATTGGATGTACTTGTAGATGGCGTCGTAGTGCGCCTTGCCCTCGAGGCCGAGCGCGGTGAAGCTGGCCGTAATGAGGCCTTGGCTGTGGCCGCTCGATGCTACGGTAGCTTTAAGCATGTCGGCGCGGCTGAAACCCTGCTGGTGCAGGTATTCGTAGTGCGCGAATTGGGTTGCGGCGATAAGGCCGAGCGAGATGCCCGCGATTGACATCGCGTCGTCAGAGGGAGCATGGTCGGGTTCGGTGAGCCATTTGCGGAAGTCGACTTTTTCGGGGTGGGCAACGGTACCGGTGACCATTTGGGCGGCGGCTTCGATGGCCGAGATGGCGACGTCAAAGAAGGGTTTCATCGAAGCTTCAGCATAGAGCTTCTGCATTTCTTTGAGGTAGGGGGCGCCTTGGCCGCCGAACTGGAGAAAGAATTTTGCTTGGCCCGCTTTGGCCGAGTCGAGTAGTTTGGACATTTGCAGCGTTTACGAAAATTTGAACAGGGCGTCGAGCAGATTGGGCATGCCCAAACGATGGCTTCTCGGTTGCGCTTGCATGCGTCATTATCAATCTGGAGTCATGCGCGACGAAGGAGTGACGAAATACCGCTGCGAGCTCGAAATCGCCGCACCACCAAAAGTTGACGCGATCAAAGACCTCATGCACTGCCGCGACCGCTTATTTGCGCAAGGCCTGATCGGTGTTTACCCCGATGGCATTGGTTATGGCAACGTCAGCCTGCGTATTGCGGATAGCAATCGATTCTATATCACGGGCACGCAGACGGGGCATAAACCGACTCTCACAGCAGCTGATTACTGCGAAGTGGCAGATTACGACATTGCGCAGAACCGCGTGCGCTGCCGCGGCAAAATTGCCGCCTCGTCTGAATCCATGACGCACGCTGCGGTGTACGAGTTAGATTTCGGCATCGGTGCCGTCATTCATGTGCATAACCGCGCGCTGTGGTCGGCCGCAATGGACCAGGTACCAACGACAGCCGGCGGGGTTGCATACGGTACGCCCGAAATGGCGGCCGAAATGCGCCGCCTGTACGCGGGCACTTTGCCACAGGAGCGTCTTTTGGTCATGGCCGGTCATGAAGAAGGTGTGATCGCGTTTGCACCGAACCTCGCAGAGGCCGAAGTGGTGCTCAATGCTGCGCTGCGTACCTATTGCGCGTGAAGCGCAGCGGCATTATCCCTGTGCAGGTCGGTTTTCGTGCATGACAACGTGTAAGTAATTTGTATCAGTGCGAGAAGAGTATGCAGGCGTTTTTTAAAAGAATTGCGCACGCGCGCAGCTTTCAGTCATTTATCACGGTCGTCATTGTGCTGGCGAGTATTCTCGTCGGCGTTGAAACCTATCCCGAGATGGAAAAATACCACCGTATTCTCCATGTACTCGATTTAATGATTATTACGATTTTCACGATTGAAGTTGCGGTTAAGATCGCAGCCGAGGGGGCCAAACCCTGGAATTATTTCAAAGACTCCTGGAATGTATTCGATTTCGTGATTGTGACAGCCTGCTTTCTGCCATTTGATAACCAATATATTACCGTGCTGCGTCTCATTCGCCTGTTGCGGGTTTTGCGCCTGCTGCGTGCTTTTCCGAAGCTGCAAATTCTGGTGGGGGCGCTGTTTAAGAGTATTCCCTCAATGGGATACGTCGCATTATTGATGGCGTTATTGTTTTACGTGTTTGCCATTGCGGGAGTGCTGCTGTTCGGCAAAAATGACCCGATGCATTTTGGCACCTTAGGCCGTTCGCTGCTCTCGTTGTTCCAGACGGTGACCCTTGAAGGGTGGATTGAGCTCTTGAATATTCAAGTGCATGGTTGCGACAAAATCGGCTATGAACCGTTCAAAACGCTGTGTACACATCCGCAGCAGATAGCGATTGCCCCAGCATTTTTTATTACGTTTATTTTGATCGGTACCTTCATTCTGCTCAATCTGTTCATCGGTGTCATTTTGACGGGCATGGAAGAAGCGCGCAATGAATTGGCAGACCTCAAGCTCAAGGATGCTTCGGCAAATCCGCGCGCGTACGATATGAAACGTGTCGAAAATGAAATAGAAAAGCTGAATGCGACGCTCAAGACGGTGCGCATTACAAAGGTCAAAATTCGCGATCTCGAGCAGGAGGATAACTAATGGCAAAAACATCGTTTAACATATTGAATAACCTCACATTTACCGGCAAAGGTGCCCTGTTAGAGGTAGAGAATATTATCGGAAATGTGCAGTTCGCTCAGGGGATATCCAAGGCGATCGGACTGTTTCAGAATATTGACCGTGAGTACAAAAAGGCAGTCGGCAACGACGGTAAAATCGTCGGCAAAGAGCGCACCGACATCTTACTGCAGGTCGATCGCTTCTTTAACGGCATTATTTTGGTGTGGAAAAAGCTCGAGATGCGTAATGACAATACGATTATCATCGAGAATAAGAACGTGAATTTTCTGATGACCATCAACGAACGCAATGGTCTGTGGGAGGCCAGCGGCACCGTGCCGAACTTTTTTGTGAGGCCGGTGAAAAATTTTCAAGAAATCTATAACAACAAACTGACGCCTGAAATCGTCGCACTGCTCAAGCGTTATGCCGAGGTCGTCGAAGACGGCATTATCGATGACGACGAGCGCGAAGACTTGAAAGCTGGCATGCAGCGGGTGCTCTACTATACCTTTTTTCTACGCACGCAGGTAGAAAAACTGCTGATACACGAGTGACCCTATGAGACGGCACTGACCGCCACATCAAGTGAGAGTGCGCTAGCGGCTGAGCAAAACGTCAATGCGGGAGTTTTTTGTCGCTTGTACGCCTCGGGTACTGTATGCCGGCGAAGAATCACCGAACCCCTGATAACTCAGCCGTTCCGCGGCGATGCCTCTGTCGACCATAAACTCATAGGCGCGCCTCGCCGCCGCCTCGGTGAGTTGCAGGGTACGTTCGATGCCCGCCTGTGTCGCCGCGTGCGCTTCGATTTTGATTTTGTATTTGGGGTAGCGGGTCAACACCCGGTAGACCTGTTCTAGTCGTTCACCCGCGAGGTCTTCAAGATCGGCATTTGGAACGCGCACGAGATAACTGTTACCGGTCTTCACCGCCATCGCTCCCGTTTCAAAACGACGCTGCACCGTGGTCGCGCTATTGCCGTAGATATCGGTTGCCGTGAGTGTATATTCGGAGAGCGTCAGCGATTCGACGCTGATGCCCGTATCCGTCTTGCCATCCCAGAAGATCGTTTGCGGCAGCTCACCTTTACCCTGAAAACGCCG
>JAEUSA010000120.1 GCA_016788945.1 Leptospiraceae bacterium | reverse complement strand
CAGGGCGTGCTCGGCCATAAGGTCGGCAAAATTGCGACGCGCTATATACCACGCATACCGGTGATGCGTTTCGAGGTTTCTACTTTTCTTTATCTCGCAGCCGAAGAGATCACCCGGCTCATCAACCCGTGGGATAACCATACGGCGCTGTGGGCTGAGAATACGCGGGTGAGTGCAGACCCCGGCCTGTGGGCGGTTGAACCGCATATTGGTCTGGTGCACAATGGGCGCGTAGACGCGCCCTCGGGCACCGGACTCGGCCAAGCCACGGATGGCGAAAGGCCGAGCGGAGATTTCGGGGTGAAGTGGGAAGAGCTGTTGCACATCACCGATAACAACGCATATTACCTCGATGATTATCTGCCGCATGTCGAACGCTGGGAAAAGCGCGAGGTGGCGGTGTGACGACAGCTGCCAAAACCGAAGCAAATAAAGACGCGGTACCTGCGAAGCGCGGGGGAACACCCGAGCAAATCAAACCGCACCGCATCGACGTGCAGTTTGACGAATCACTGCCGAAGCATTGGTTCGGCGACAGCGCATTCTTATCGCATGTACTCAATACGTGGACAGCGATTTTTCCGGATGCGGAGCGTTATTTTGTCCGCTGGTCGAAAAAGGCGCTGGCGAGTGTAACCGATGCCCAAATCAAAAAAGACATTCAGGGTTTTATCGGTCAGGAAACGATGCACGCGAACCAGCATGAAAAACTCTGGGATCTGCTGCGCGCGCAGGGTTATAACCTCGACCCGGTACTCTGGGTCGTGCAGAAAGTCGCGTTTGACTGGATAGAGAAAGCCATGCCCGACAAAGCCAACTACGCTCTGGTGGCAGGCCTCGAGCATTTTACGGCAATGTTCGGCGAGATCTATTTCGAGAATCCCGAACTGATGAACAAGATGCACGGTGAAATGAAGAGACTATTCGAATGGCATGCCGCCGAAGAAATCGAGCACAAAGCCGTCGCTTACGATCAGCTGATGCAGATTGATGACAGTTACGCGCTGCGCACGGGCGTGATGAATTTAGCCGTGGTAGGGCTTTACCTTATCACCTTTGGCAATGCCTTCTACTTTATGGCGCAGGATCGTTCATTGTTTAATCCGAAAGAATGGCTGACGATTGCCGATGTGTTCTTCGGTAAGTACGACCTCGCGCGCAAGACGTTGGTAAAATTTCTCGAATACTATAAGCCGGGCTTTCATCCGTGGGATAACGAGAATTATCATCTTGCACAGCCGACGCTGGCGCAGTACGAGAAAAAAGCGTCATAAATAAACCAATAAAAAAGCCCGCATGCGCGGGCTTTTTTATTGGTAAACCAGTTCTGTTTATTTCAGAATCAGTTCTACGCCAACGTAGAGCAGAATGGTCAGAATAAAGCCCATGTGGATGACACCTTTCACGGTTTCCACCGGCTTTACGGTCGCGGGTTTCGCCGCCGGATCGTTCGAGGCCAGAAGTGCATTGGCTTCGATGAGCAGCAGTACCGCAGTCACGATGATAATCCACAGCTGCAATTTGTCGGCCGAAACGGTATTCAGCGTCAGGTTCTGCGCCGCCGCCATAAAGAACAGCATCGGAACAGACAGCAGGGTATTCGTGCGCGAGGCAATAAAACCGCGACGCGCCATTGCCGGTACACCGTCGATTTTTTCACCGTTAGCGGCTGCAATCACCTTCTTCTGGCGTGGCCAAATCACGAACCAGACGTTGATAAACATGATCGTAGCGAACATGAAACCGGGATAAATTTTGGCAAACCAGGCATTCCACTGCTCTGAACCTACGGGCAGCGCAACTTTGGGATCAAAACCCTTGAGGCCAATGAGAGCAACACCGGTGAGGAAAGTCAGCAGGGCGCCGTAGCGGAAATACCACATAACCTTGGGAAACAGCTTTTGTTTCGCCGTGGTCTGGCCAGCCGCGTCAAGGCCGCCAACATAACCACCCTGAATAAAGTTGATGTACCACAGTACGCCAATCCAGGCGACACCGCCTACGATATGGAAGTAACGGAACAGAAATGCACCGTGGTCGGAAAACGCTGATATGTTCATCTTTTCTCCTTAAGAAATCGAATTGAGATTGATACCGGGTCTCACCGGCGTGACACTAATATACGTTTGTTTTGGTAATGTTGTCAATATTTTGTCAGATTTGTTATACTCATGCGACGAATGATTGCCTGATCGGCTGAGATGACGCACAAATTCAGCTAACAAGGGCATTGGAGGATTAACAGATGAAAAAATATTTTTCTACCATTGTTCTGCTCTCTGCGGCGCTGACCTGCAGCCAACCCGCGGGCGCTGCGGGCAAAGGTAGTTTCAGTCTACCGCGCCCGTATAAACAAAACAACGCGGCACTTAAAACGGCGATTTTTGCCGGCGGCTGTTTCTGGTGTATGGAGCCGCCGTTTGAGAAACTCGACGGCGTCAAGGCCGTGATCTCGGGGTATGCCGGGGGCAAAGAAAAAAATCCTACTTACGACGATGTGTCTTATGGGCGCACCACGCAGGTTGAATCGGTGCTGGTGCTCTATGATCCGAAAATTATCGGTTACGAAAAATTGCTCGAAGTATTCTGGCGCAATATAAATCCCGAACAGGCTGACGGTCAGTTCTACGACGTCGGCCCGCAGTACATGACCTATATTTTTTATGGCAATGAGGCCGAGCGTGCAGCGGCCGAAAAATCCAAGGCGGATTTACTTAAGTCAGGAAAGTTTAGCCGCATTGCAACCGGCATTCGACCCGCCACGGAATTCTGGCCGGCCGAAGACTATCATCAGGATTACTACAAGAAGAACCCGGCACAGTACTATCGCTACCGCACGGGCTCTGGCCGCGATGCGTACATTCAATCGAAATGGGGAAAATAGGGTAGACGGCCGCCGATTTCCGTGAACCACGGAAAGACTACAACCGAAAACCATGAAGAATCGCCTGATGATTTTGCCTCTGCTGGTGGCGCTGTTGTCCTGCGGATGTTATGCGCCGCAGGGCCGCACCATGGCCGATGAAGCCTATGCACAGAATTATTCAACGGGACAGAGAAGTAGTGCCCGCAATTTCACCGGCTCTGAAGGCGTTTTGGGTATTCCCGCGGCGATATGCTATTCGATAGACCGCGCGAAGACGGCGCGTGAGCGAAGCCGGCATTGCCAGCAATTGTGGCGCGTGCTCAGCGACGGCAACGCACCGGCATATGAATGGCAAAGTTATTATAGCCGGTGTAACCAATAATTGTGGGCTTCGGCCGGTGGGCACCTTCCAGACAAAAATCCGCACTAGGAATTTTATGATGATGAATTCTGTTCGTAATCTAAAATGTCATTGCGCCCGTTCTCTTCGAGCCTGCGGATGAAAATTTCGCGGCAGTCTTTTTCCATGATTGGGCCATGGATTTCCGGAACGAGCTTTACGTATTTATGTTCCCTGATCCACCTAAACGTTGTCGCACCGTAGATGACTTTGCCGATGCCGACTTCGACCATGGTCTTTTCGCACATCGGGCAGGGATAAAGAGTCGTATACAGAGTGCAATCTCTGAGATTCTTACCGGCGAGTTTCTTATAGCCATCGCGTATCACCAAAATCTCGGCATGTGCAGTCGGGTCTAAATCGCGCACGCAGCGGTTACCGGCCTGCGCAACGATTGCCCCGTCTTTTACCAGCAGCGCACCAACCGGGTATTCGCCGCAGGCGTAGGCATCTTTCGCCTCGGCGAGAGCGATTTGCATAAATTCGAGATCTGTCATGCGTTCAGTAGCGCATGAGGGCGACAGCGGACTTTAACGTCGCCGTGAGCTTTTGCGTTTCGCCGCACCGCCCGCGGTGTTTTTGGCGGCCTCTGAAGTACCCTTCGAAGGACGGCGGCCCGCCTGTTCGAGAGCCTGCGCTGCAACGCCGTCACGCATGTCGAAACCGGCC
>JAEUSA010000064.1 GCA_016788945.1 Leptospiraceae bacterium | reverse complement strand
CAAATCACCGACAACTGCACGAGAACCATTTTACCAACGGTAATTTTTTCCTTTTTGCGGATTTCGGCTTTAAGCGGTAGTACATACGATTGTGATTTGGTGTCACTGAATACCGAAGTTTTCCAACGGGTTTTTCCGATTTGCGCTAACACGCCGATCGTGCCAAAGTTTTTTGCCGCAGACCCATGGAATGCTTTGATTTCCACAGCGGTTTTTTTAGGCAGGGTGATAAAATGCCACGGCGTCGGGCCGGCAAAAATCCAGACTTTTGCCTTAAATTTATGCTCCACAGCTTCTACCTGATCACCAGTAAACGAATTTCGGTCATGTCTTCGATTGCCGAACGAACACCTTCACGCCCGAGGCCCGAATCTTTGACGCCGCCATAAGGCATGTTGTCCACGCGAAAACTCGGAACATCGCCGATCACGACGCCGCCGACTTCGAGTTTATCCCAGGCGCGCATCGCCTTGCCGATATCCCGCGTGAATATGCCAGCCTGCAACCCGTAGCGGCTGCGGTTCACTTGTTCGAGTGCCGCGTCAAAATCGGAGAATTTTTCTAATACGGCAGCGGGGCCGAATGCTTCTTCGGCGTAAAGTTTGTCCTCCGGTTTGACATCCTCGACAAGAGTAGGTTCGAGCATTGCCCCGACGAGTTCGCCGCCGCACAATATGCGCGCGCCGCCGGCATGCGCTTCATCGATCCAGTATTTGAGCCTTTTTGCTTCTGTTTCAGAAATCATCGGGCCGACAAAAACCTTTTCATCATGCGGATTTCCAGCACGCAGAGCTGCGGTTGCCGCGACGAGATGGCTGCGCATTTTTTCATAAATCGATTCGTGTATCAGTATGCGTTGCACACTGATGCAACTCTGACCCGATTGGTAAAATGCACCAAACACGATGCGGCTGACGGCGTGATCGATCTCGGCGTCGGCATCAACGATCACGGCGGCATTGCCGCCCAGTTCGAGCGTGACCTTTTTTTTACCGGCACGTTCTTTCATTTTCCAACCGACTTCGGCTGAGCCCGTAAAACTTAACAGTTTGATGCGTTCATCGGTGACGAACAGATCAGCCGCATCGCGCGGGCAGGGCAATATCGAAAAGGCGCCCAAGGGCAGATTTGTCTCGGCCAAAATTTCACCGAGAACGAGTGCCCCTATCGGCGTGAGGCTCGCCGGTTTCAGTACAAAGGGGCATCCGGCTGCAATGGCAGGCGCGATCTTGTGGGCTGTGAGATTCAGCGGAAAATTAAACGGGCTGATGAATGAGCATGCACCGACAGGCACACGTTTCGTGAAGCCGCGATACCCTTTCGTACGCGGTGTGATGTCGAGCGGCAATACTTCACCGCCGATACGCGTCGTTTCTTCCATCGCGATGCGGAAGGTGTCGATGAGTCGCGTTACTTCACCGCGCGCATCGTTGATCGGTTTGCCGGCCTCAATGCAGAGTAATTCGGCAAGTTCGCCCCGGCGCTCGCTGATGCGCGATAGCGCCTGCTCAAGCACTGCACGCCGCTCAAACGGTGCCATCTGCGCCATCGCTTGTTCGGCCGCGACCGCGGCTGAAATGGCCTTCCCGATCGCAGCCGCATCGGCGAGTGCAACTTCGGCGAAAGTTTCGCCGGTATATTTATCTTTTACAGCGAGTTTGTTTTGCCCTGCAGCGACCGGCCGGTTGGCGAGAAAATAAGGATATTGCTTCATCATGTCTCCATTGCCTGTTTTGCTGGCGCCCTGCATACGGCGAGCAAGTTCAGGCCACCTACACGGCTTGCCGTCAGAACCGGCTTCTCGGACCTGCTGCTATGGTGTTCCGCTTTGCTGCTGTCGCGTTCTGTTGCATGCTGCCTTTTTCTGCCTGCCTGACGACACGGAACAGCAAGGCGATCAGGGAACAAAAATCAGCCATCAATGAATTTGACCTCACCCTGCCGCAAAACGGCAATTACCGTATTACCGCGGGTACAATGTCTGTGCAAAACGGTTTGACGACGCTGCAATTTGAGGGCGTGCTCAGCGGCGCGGGCCGTGTATTAAACGTTGAATCCACAGCGCAGGGTATAATGTTTTATGAAACGCGCGGCGCATTGAGCCCCGGTACGCGCGTTTTTCTCATCACACAGATTACCTGCTGCATGAACGACAATGCGTTCAGGGAAATTCTGTTCTTGAAAGCCGGGCAGAAAGCGAATGCCGCAGAGATGTTGCGCCGCCACTTCGGCTATGAAACCGGAAATTTGGAAAATCCCACTGCTATCTTAGTCATGGATTTCAGCAACGTGTATACATTTTCGGCCATGCACGCAGTGTGGAAAACAGCGGATGAAGTGGCATATTTTTCTCAAGCGCCGGGCACCGATTACAATGATGTCATGCAACGCATCGCATGGGAAAAGCGCAGTAAAGCCAGCATTGCCGCATTGTATGGTTGGTATGGGGTTACGGTACCCGTCGATATTGTGACAGGCCCGGTGCAGCTTATTATGCTTCTACTCTACGGGTATGGCATGGCTAAATAAACAGACGAAGGTATCAGCGGGCTGCGATTTTTTCCAGCGCCGCGCGAATATCCTCGGGAATGCGCACTGGTTTGCCGGTGCTGCGATCGACAAAAACATGCGTAAAGAAACCGTCGGCAACGGCGCTATCGTCGCCCTCGCGGAAAATGGCGATGCCGTACTCGACCGACGATCCGCTGATTCTGTTGGTGCGTAAGCCACCCTCGAGTCGTTCTGGGTACGCCACCGGTGCATGGTAATTGCAGCCCGAACTCACCACAAAGCCCACAATATTATCGCTCTCTATTTTCAGGCCTGCCGATTGAATCAAATATAAATTGGCGATGCTATCAAAATAAGAATAGTATACCACGTTATTCACATGGCCGTAGACATCGTTGTCAGACCAACGTGTGGTAATCGGTGCAAAAAAAGCGTAATCGCCGCGTGAAGTGCGCAGGGGTTTGGGCATGCGATTAGGCCGTCTGTCTTATGCGCATCGTCAAATCAAATGGCGTTCGCCAGAGATATTTTCTGCAGTATCACCCTGACTTCGTTGCCCTGACCATTACTAAACCATGCTACGAGTGCCGGCACAAGGGCAGCGCGCGCGCTGATGCGCGAGTGGTCATTGCGCACTCCGGAATTTTCAGGTTGCAGCGGCATTCCATCGTATTTCACAGAAAAAACGAGACCGCCGGCCTCGCGCCATGCTCTGACGCGAAGATTTACCGAAGCATAGTTTTCTCTGATGCTGGCAAAAATTTCCGCAGTGAGTCTGAAAAAATGTGTATTCCAGTTTTCAGGGAAAAAGTCGTCGAGCGCCCCGAGATCGGCCGCAGCCGTGTGCACTCCGGCTTTGTGCAGATTTTGCAGATAAGTTTCAATGGCTTGGCGCATGCCCGTGAGTTTCGCGCTCCCCGGATTCAGGCGCAACAGCATGTCTGAGGCTGTAGCCGAGGTCTCTGATAACATCTGGTAAATGCGGCTCATCGTTGCATGTTCTTTCGCCGGCACCGAAGCATGCAGTGACTCGACCATCGAATACAGAAGTTTCAGATTCTGCCCGATCACGCCCTCGAGTTCTTCAGACAGTTTTTCCCGTTCGTGCTCCTGTTCTTCGAGCCAATCGATCAGAGCCGCTTTGGTGTGTGGCGTGTGCTCGCGAATCAGCACGATTGTCTCGTCTTCGTTCTTCAGAATTCTCAGATCCAGTTCGCTGGGATTTCCCTGCGCATCGAATAATGTCAGCGTGTCGTCAGTCTCTCCGAAAGCCGCGGGCGTAAAAAGCCCCAATTCGCCCGACGCGTCTGCGACGCGCCATGCATTTTTGAAGTAGTATTTTGCCGCGATCTCATTGAGCGCGAGATCGAGAACACGCATCGCAGGCTCGTTAGCAAAAATAATCTCACGCGCACTGTTCAGCAGAAGAATACCTTGGCCGATTTCATCGACTGCGTGCTCCAGTCTTTGCCATAAGCGCTGTGAGCGAATCTCCACGTGTTTTCGCAGCGTCAAATCTTGCCCGAATGCTTGGCAATATACCGCGCTGCCTTCACTGTTAAAGAAGGCTTTCACCGTCCAGCGGATGAAGCGGGTTTTGCCGGTCTGATCGGGTAGGTTCTGGTCGCGCGTGAAGACAGGTTGTGAAGGCGTCAGCGCAGCAAGCGCCGCTTTGAGTTCGCTGCTTTCTGTGTGCGGCAACAAGGCATAGAAGTTTCTGCCGACGAGGTCGAATGCTCTTAATCCCGTTGAACGCGAAAACGATTCATTGGCGTAAGTAATTGTGCCTTCAGAAAGAAATACGCAAACATAGGCCGGCATGTCTTCGGCAATACTGCGGAAGTGTGCTTCGCTGCGTGCGAGTGTCAGCTCTGCGTCTTTGCGCGCAGAAATATCGCGCCGTATAGCCACATATTGGTAAGGTTTCTGTTCGGCGTTGAGAAATGGAACGATGACAGTATCAGACCAGTAGAACGAAGCGTCTTTGCGACGGTTTCTGATTTCGCCGCGCCAGGTTTGCCCTCCGCGAATCGTCTGCCACATATCACGGAAAAAATCACGCGAATGATAACCTGAGTTGATAATGCGATGATCTTGACCGATGACTTCCATGCGCGAATATCCCGCTGTTTCGCAGAACTTATCGTTGACCATGGTGATAATTCCGTTGCTGTCGGTGAATGCGACGCTCGAGTGTTCGTTGAGAGCGACTTCAATTTCGCGCACCTTGCTATTTGAGTTTTTCAGCCGGTCTATCAGCTGACGCTGCGCCGTGACGTCGATGAACGTATATACAAGACAAGTGATATCGTCGTATTCCGAGACGATGCACGATAACTGAACCCATTTGCGTTTTCCGTCGTGAAGCGTTACGGGAATTTCTTCGCCCGTGATATAACCGCGTTCGCCGATTTGCGTGAGTATGCGCTGTGTTTGTTCTGCGTCGCTGAATATGAGAGTGTCGGGTTGGCCGGGCAGCGAAGAGGCTATCGCGCCGGAAAATTCTGCCATAGAATGGTTTGCGTATAGTATCAGCCGATGTTGTTTGTCAACGATCAGCACGGGCACGGGTATATTTTCAAAGATACGTCGCCAGGCAATTTGCGGGTGATGGTTTTTTTCGGTAACGAGGTCTTCGATAATGCCGACGTAGCCGGTAATGCCCTCGCCGGTCGTGATCGGGTGCGAAACGATGCGCACGCTGCGCGTACCGCCGCTTTTTTCTCGCACGCGGAACAGCAGAACTTTTTCGCTGATCGCATGAGGCTCTGCGGTACATTCGACAAGATGGCGGTCATCGTCGTGAATATTGACCCGCCAGTCGCTGCCAAGTCCTTCGTCGGCATTCAGCCCGAGAATGCGGTACCAACCGTCACTCGCCGAAACAATTTTTCCGGTGGCGTCGGCGGCGAATATGCCTACCGTCGAAAAAGACCGCAGCGCGTGCATCATCCGCGCTTCGCCAATTGCGGCGGCGCGCTGGCGCGACTGCTGTTCGACGAGTGCTTTTTCGAGCTGCGCGATGCGGAATTTGAGCGAAAGTATCTCCGCTGAATCGGTTTGCGGTATATTTTCCTTTTTGCCAGATTTTTTCGGCATAGGCTACCCTGCGCAGTTTCCCGCAAGCGCTGACAGTCAATCAAGCAATATCCAAAACTATAGGCCGATCCATTTGTGTTTCAGGCTGTTCATCCCGAGGCGTTGGCGGTGGGTGACCATTTTAGTATGGATCAGGAATACGAAGGCACCTGCCTTTGCGGTGCGGTTAAATATGGCGTCAAAGGGCCGTTTATCCGGTTTTTTTTCTGCCATTGCTCGCGCTGCCGGCGGGCCAGCGGTACAGCGCATGCAGCCAATATTTTTACGCGTGCGGGTAATGTCGAGTTTATGAGCGGCGAAGATAAAATAAAGCGTTTTGATTTGCCTGAAGCGAAGCAGTTTTCCCGCGCGTTTTG